>JBKECD010000107.1:0-4701 GCA_047974225.1 Mangrovibacterium sp. | reverse complement strand
CATCGGGTGATTAGGCATTCTAAAAATTTGCAGGTGAAAAAGGGAGTGTTGTATCTCTCGGTGAGCGATCGTATGCTCTCGGTGCTGCTCGACCAGTGCGCTGAGGAAGGCTTGGAGCTTGGCGAAGATGTCGGCGTGCTCTCCTATAATGAAACGCCTATGAAGAAATATATTAAGAATGGTATTTCGGTCATTACCACCGACTTTAAAGAGATGGGCAAGGAGGTGGCTCGATTTGTTGAAGCTGGCGAGGCGGTGGATAAATGCATCCCTACACGGTTGATTAAGCGGAGCTCGATTGTTAGTGTGTGAAAAAATGCCCTTTTGTTGTAACCATTATTTCAGCGGCGGTGTCTAATGGTTGTGAATTCAATTAAGTATTAACAACAAAAGAATTTTAAAATGGATCATTTAAGTTTAGGAGTATTAACAGGCATCTTAGTGCCTTTGGCGTTTTTTGCGCTCGTTGTTTTAGTGGTGTTTTTCATTGCGAAATACCAATATCAAACCAAAAAGGCATTGCTTGAAGTGGGGCGTGATGTCAAGCAGTCGAGCAAACCCTTCCCCTTTCTAGAGTTGGGGATGATGGTGGCGGGCATTGGTCTCGGTCTGGTGGTGGCGATGCTGATGCAGGGGCTCTGCACCTCGCAAGATATGGCAGACACACTGATGGGGGCTTGCGTGCTTCTATTTGGTGGGGCAGGATTGGTGAGTGCATTCTTTATTCGCCGAAAAATAGATGAAAAGAAGTAGTGAACAGAAGATTATCGAGCAGATTAAAGACGGAGATGCCGCAAAATTCAGATTATTGGTTGATGAATATAAAACGGTGTCTTTTTCTTTAGCCTGCTCGATTATTAAAAACGAGCAGGATGCCGAAGATGTGTTGCAAGAAGCTTTTATTAAAGCGTTTCAGGGATTGAAAACATTCAACTTCCAATCTTCATTTTCTACTTGGCTCTATCGGATTGTCGTCAATCAATGTCGCACAAGATATGCCAAACAAAAGTCTCGAAATGAAATTTTGCATCACGAAGAGAACTTCTCCGCAGACCTCGAAACGGAGAATGATCCACTGAAATTGTTGCTGGAAGAGGAGCGTAAACAACTCGTGGGGAAGGTGATGTGCCAGATGTCATCAGAAGAAGCGTTGATGCTTCAACTTTATTATCTAGCAGAATTGTCGGTGGCGGAAATGCAAGAAATTACTCGTTTTTCGGAATCAAAGATTAAAGTAAGTCTCTTTAGAGCTAGGAAAAGCTTCAAAAAGAAATTAGTAGAAACATATGGCAAGGATTATGAAAGAACAAGATATTAAGAACGCCATCAGAATGAGTGCTAAAGCCCCGTCGGCTGATTTTACCGACAAGCTGATGCGGCAAATTGAAGCTCAGGAAGCTCTCGGAGAAAGGAAGTCAGAACCTCGCCTAATTGTAGGAGCTTGCTTTTTGGTGGCGCTCTTGTCGCTCTTTGTCGAGCTGCCCGATTTGGAAATCATGAATCAAATCATCCGAATCAATCCGATAATATCCCCAATTGTTGGGCTGATAATCTTGCTATATGCCGCCTATCAATTGCAGGAATCTAGTGGCGAAACCAATTCATAACTTTCTTTCACTCGCTTCACCGCTTTTCCCTCTTTGGCTTGCAGAATGCGTCGTGCTTCAATCAATGTACGGTGTCGTTTTTCATTATAATCAGGCTGAATGGGGTCGAGACTATTTATCTTCACCATGCCAGAGGCATGGATAAAGCGAGAATCACCCAAGTAAATACCCACGTGCGTAGCACGCTGGGTTTTTCCGAAGAATAGTAAATCGCCGGGACGTAGATTGCCTAAATCACTTGCATTAATTCGCTCGCCATATTGCTGTTGTTGCGAAGCATCTCGCTCAAGCAAGATGCCTTGCGACTTAAATGCTAACTGAGTAAAACCCGAGCAGTCCACTGCTTTGGTGGATGAGCCACCCCATAAATAGGGGACTCCGAGCAATCGCATCGCATCGGCAATTATGGCTTGTGCATCTATTTCATCAATCGCTTGATTGCCCCAATTGCTGAATAGTTCGCAGTCTTGAGCTTGTACGAAACCGATTCGTCCGTCGGGAAGTGTTGTTTGTAGGAATTTGTTGTCAAAGGGCTTGGCTTGAAAGATGCAACCCTCCACAAGGTCGCATACCACTTGTGATTTTTCATCGTTTATCGAATAAATCCAACCAACTGCCGACTTGTAAACATAACGAACCCCTGTAGAGCACCATATTTCCATCTCCTCGTCAGTCATTGTCCGAATAACGTTATTCTCCATCCAGCCGAAATAGCCGTCAGGCGATTGCACCCGATACCAATTGCCTTGCTTCGCTAGCAATCGGATGGGCGTGCCCATCGTGGCTTGTGATACCATTTCATTGGCATCGCCCGCTGCCGCCCGCATCGGCACTACAGAGTGGCACACTAGTGCAAGCGTGGAATTACCTAGTTGTTCTTCGCTTTGCGGTTTTGTTTCGGCGCAGCCGAAGCAAAATAATAGGGAGAATATTGCTCCGCGGAAAAAGTTATTTTTTTTCATCTGTTATTTGATATTGCTCTTCAAACTTGGCTTTCAGCACCTCTTTCACCTTTGCCATATCAAGTTCGTGCCCCAATTCTTTCTGCATCGAAGTAGCTCCGAGTGTTTGAAATCCGCAAGGGTTGATGTGATTAAAGTATTCCAAATCCGTATTCACATTGAGGGCGAAGCCATGCATGGTAACAAATCGGCTCGTCCGCACCCCGATAGCGCAAATCTTGCGTGCCTTAATCGGGTCTTCCGCTTCGAGCCATACGCCAGCTGCTCCCTCCTTGCGTCCTGCCGCAATGCCATAGTGCGCCACCGTGGCGATGATTGCATCTTCCATCTTAGCGATATATTCACGCACGCCGATGTGAAAATATTCGAGGTCGATGATGGGATAGCCCACCAACTGACCGGGTCCGTGATAGGTGATGTCGCCCCCACGATTAATCTTCACATAAGTAGCGTCGATGCTTTTCAGAAATGCATCGTTCACTAGTAGATTGTGCTCATCGCCACTCTTGCCGAGGGTGTAAACGTGTGGATGTTCCACCAAAATAAAGGAGTTTTCAGCCGTTGGCTCTTTGGTGGCTCGCTTGATTTCGATGATTTCATTCAATCGTTGCTCTTGATAGTCCCAGCAGGATTGATAGTCTTGGGAGTGGTGGTCTTGAAAGTTGAAATTTGCCATGCTTGAGGAGGATTAGATTAAAGTTCTTGAGCTAGTTTTTGTTCTTGCTCGATGAGCAAACGTTCCCGTTCGATTTCTCTTTTGAATTCTTGTTCGCTGGGGAGATAAAGCATATACTTAGATGCGAAAATTTGGCTGCTTTCGTTTAGCAAACTGTATTTCACGATGGTGTTATCTTTCTCAGTGCAAAGAATCAATCCAATTGTGGGATTGTCGGTTTCTTGGCGGATTCTATCTTCAAAATAGCGTACATACATATCCATTTGTCCTATATCTTGATGGGTAAGTGGTTCTGATTTCAAATCAATTAAGAGGAAGCACTTCAGGATATAATTATAGAACACCAAATCAGCATAAAAGTGTTTGCCTGTTTCTGTACTCAAACGATATTGTCTTCCCACAAAGGCAAATCCTTTGCCTAGTTCGAGCATGAATTCTTGTAATTTATCAATGATTGCTTGTTCTAGCTCGCTTTCTCGAAACTTAGTATTGTCTTTGAGATTAAGAAAATCGAGTACGTAAGGGTCTTTGATAATATCTTGAGGTTGTTGTGCTATTTGCTTTTCGGTAGCTTCATTTCTGACAGCGATGTCATTTTTGCTCATCACCATTCGCTCAAAATAGAGATTGCCAATCTGTCGTTCTAATGTACGAGTACTCCAATTGCACGCCGCAGCTTCATTCATATAGAATTGTCGAGCGCGCTCGTTTTCCACACGAAGTAGTTGACGGTAGTGCGTCCAGCTCAATTCGTCACGCAGTGCGTGACTTTTTTCAAAATAGCGATAAAATTGGCGCATATACTTCAAGTTGGTTTCTGTGAATCCTTTGCCGTACTCGAGTGTGAGCCTTTGCGACAGTCGTTTTATGAGTACGTTTCCATACTCTGCCCGTTCTTTTCCGCTTTGTTCTTCTTCCACAATGGCTCTGCCAATGTGCCAATAAGCTTGAACCATTGCGGTGTTTGCAGTGCGATAGACAATGTTTCGTGCATCATCAATAATCCGACTGACGGTTTTATAGAGTGCGTTTGTTTCTTGGGGGAGTGTTTCGTTTGTTGCCATGGTTGAGGGTTTAGGATTGCAATAATACAAAATCTAAATCGGAAAACGAGTGAAAAGGGTGAATTGTTCAGCGGGAAAGCTTTGTCGAAATAAGCCGAAAATCACCCTGAAAATTTCTTATTTCGACAAAAAATGCACAAATAAGCAGGTTGCAACATGCTTATTTGTGCATAAAATGTAAGAATAAGCTTTTTTCTTCGGATTTAAAGGCTTATTTTGACATTTGCTTCGGCGTGCAATTCTGCTCGATAGCTTGAGCGCACCAGCGGACTGCTTTCCACGAAGGGAAAGCCCATTTCTAAGCCGATTTGTTTATACTTTTCAAATTGCTCGGGGCGGATGAAAGCTTGCACCGGCATATGCTCACGTGTGGGGGCGAGATACTGCCCGAT
>JBKECD010000089.1:0-20201 GCA_047974225.1 Mangrovibacterium sp. | reverse complement strand
TCAAGCCTCAAACAGAATTATTCAATCAGCTCCCAGAGGTAGAAGACCTCACAATGCACCTAGCAGAACTCGCAAAGATTAAAACGGTTCCCCATTCGCTCGTGCGCTTTTCTGATGGCGACCTTGCCTATATCACTAAACGCATCGACCGAAATAGCACCGGAGGAAAACTTCCTATGGAAGACATGTGCCAGCTTTCGGAACGGATGACAGAATATAAATACAAAGGTTCTTATGAGCAGATTGCAAAACTTGTCGCACAATATTCCTCCGTGCCTAAACTTGATTTGGTAAATTTTTGGGAACAAGTAATCTTTTCTTGGCTAACTGGAAATGCTGATATGCACCTCAAAAACTTTTCCATTTATAGTCCTCGTATGGGGTATCATGCGCTTACTCCTGCCTATGATTTGGTATCCACCTCGCTAGTCATGCCTGAAGACAAGGAAGAGCTCGCCTTAACACTGAATGGAAAAAAACGAAAAATCAAGCGTTCAGATTTCGAACTTGCTATGCAAAATTGCGGTTTGGATGATAAAATCCAAAGCAATATATTCAAGAAGTTTTTCAAAGTCTCCGACAAATGGAATGCCTTTATTGACATCTCATTTGTGGCAGAAGAAGCAAAAGAACGATACAAACAAATCATACATGCACAACTTGAACGGCTGAAAACATAGCGTTTTTATACGCAAATGCATATAAACCCCCTCAACCAAGCCGCTACATCTCTCGCACACAGCGCACATAGTAGGCGGTATTTTTAGGGCTATTCCAACAACCACCATTCTTGAAATAAATCCGCCAAGCATTTGATGCCGTTTGCTCGGTCAAGCACCAATAGCCGTGATTGGCGTCCGTGTCGCTGTCATAGAACTTTTCATCGCTGTTCGATTCATCGAAAAAGGTGCTGATGACAGGTTGCAGCACATAAATCAACAGCAGCTCTTTTTGCGTGGGCAGTCGCCAATCGGAGTGTCCATCGTATTCCAAGTTGCGACAAGCGTTCACCGCATCAGCCCAATACATGCCTTTGCGCACTGCGCTAGCGGTGATTGCTCCACTAGTTGCCGTCAAATCGCGCGGTGCAACTTCTATTTTTCTGAAGACTGCCGCATTCACAATGCCCCCACTCTGATTATATTCCGAAGACAACCACGCCGAATTACTCGGCACTTGGTTGCCAATCCAACTCGTGGTTGAGCGTGTGGTGTAGGAATTTTCGGGCATGCCATTGGCTCTATCCAAGTGCAGAATCAAGTGCCCGTTTTCACCCAGCGACACCTTTTGCGCCATGCTCCCAAAAGGAAGCAGAAGCAGAAATAGAAGCCCAAAGCCCCCTCCAACTCCCCCAAAGGGGAGGGTAAAGGCACTAAGTCTATTAATCATTTGAAAAGTCATAGTCCAATATCTAAAATCCAATATCTAAAAATCCAATATCTAAAAGAGCGTAATTGCCTCCTCCCCTTTGGGGAGGTCGGGAGGGGCTTTACTTTGCTTTCCTCACACAGCGCAAACGCCCGCTGCCTGTTTTTTCTATATTCCCTTTCCAGGTGTGTCCTTCTTGATTCTTATAGAATCCCACCACGAAGGCATAAATTGTATTACCCTCCATTTCTGCCGACGACCAATAGCCATTTGACGAAGTACTCATTTTTGAACCATCAGCAAAGCTATTTTCCACAATCCAAATAGCGAAGAGTTGCGATGAAGCGGGCATATACCACACATAGTTTTCATCGTCCACCGAAGTGATGGTGCTGAAGCGGTTGTTTTTCTCGAAGCATTTGCGAGCTGCGGGGAAATCCACACTACTTCCATCACCTGCAATATTCATCAAGTCGAGCGTATTTTGCTTGCCCGTGTGATTGCTCACCACACCCACCGCATCAGTAGTGGTTTGCCATTTAACACTCGTGCTTTCATCTACATTCTGCACATACAATCGCTCGGCAAAATGACGTTTACCATCGGCATCTTCCACCACTTCGCCAGCGAAGTATCCCATGAAGAGATGTTCTTCCGCACGAAGAGTCAGAGCAATTTCGGTGTTGTCATCAATGTTTTGGATGTATATCGTTGCCGTTTTGTCGTTCTTGCTTTGGTCGAGCGTGGGTTCACCCATCTTAAACCGGATTTCATCGCCATAGACCGGTTTGTTTCCAGCCGCCAAACCGAGCAACATTGTTTCTTCATCTTGCAGAATATCGTCGGGGTCGTCCACCTGCGAAACAATCCAATTATAGTTCGAGCGCACATTGATGGTTTCCACTTGTCCGCCCAGCACATAGCCGTTGCCGTCAATGTCGAAAAGCATTTCATAGCACGATTGGTGCACCGTGATGGATTGCGTCACGATGGTTTCGCCATCGGTCACAGCGAAGTGATAGCTCGCCACACGTTCGGCAAAAGGATTGTCCACGCCGAAAGATTCGGGCTGAATGGTGAAAGTCTTTTCGCCTGAACCATCGCTTGCATAGATGCCCGATGTGGGCATTCCCGTTCCCACAAACTCAAAGCTGCTGAGCTGATTGACTGCCGAACTTAGGTTTGCGCTCGCTGGTGTCCACTTCACCGTGAATGATTTCGGTGCTAAAGTCTGATTCTTATAGGAGTGGAAATACATGGAAGAAACCTCCTCGTCCGCTTCATCATAGATGCGCATGGCGAGTGTTTCCTTTTGATTCTGCACCACTTTGAGCTGAAAGCGCAATCGCCCTGCGGCAATAGTTGCCATTGCGGTGCGTGTTTTGCCCGTGGTGTTTTCATCCACCAGCACACCCACTTGCGCTTTCTGATTGGCTTCGCCTGAATTGGCTGAAAACGAAAGCCATTCGGTGGTGAACGATGCGCCATCGTCTTCATATTCGATGCCTTCGAGATACCAACCGGTGTCGTAGTCCGTCAGAATCGAGATAATATTATAGCCCTTCAACAGCCCTTTTTGCTCCTCACGCCACATCATGACCGAATCGGTGCTGACAGCGAGTGAGTATTGTCCATCGAAGACTACATTATTCAGTCCAGCCTCGTCCCAATAGAGAATATCAGTATTCAGGTTGATGGCTTTTGAAGTGAAGGCGATTTCGGGCGTGGCATAGCCGCTGCCCTGCACACCGACAATGTTCACCACATATTTATGATTGCGGAGCACATCGAGGTAGTCGCCATCTTTGATAAAATCTACACGGTAAAAGGTTTCTTCGGCATCATCGGCATACGTTCCGCCAATCACTAGGCAAGTAGCCGCTTGGCTGTCGTCATCGGTTGGAGCTTCGGTTTCAAAGGTGTAGATTGCGCCTTTCATCGACACATCTTTCACGCCAGGCGAAGAAAAATCGGTGTATTTGATGGCGTCTTTAGCAGCTTCCACTTCCGTGGGAAGTGTAGGAGCGATTACAGAGATATAGTCCTCGCTCTTAGTGATTTTATCAGCATCAGGTGCAATTCGTCCGTTGCGATTACTATTATATAAATAGACCGATTTGAGCTGAAAGAGTTCCGTCAAGCCTTCAACTGTAGTGTCGAGCATCACTTCCACCTTCGCCACCATGCGGAGGAGCGACACACTTTCATCAATAGCCTTGGTAGTTCCGGTGATGATTTGCTTGCTTGATTCGCCCCACATGGGGAGGGCGGTGAAATCTTCATCGCTGATGGCTCGCCATCGGTCGTCGGCATAATCCAAGCCCACTTCAAGCGAAGCGAGGACAAAATCTTTTTCCTGACCGAAATAGGTCGGCAGGTCGTTGAGCAGTTTCGTCATTTGGTCGGGTGCATTAGCGATAAGCACAAATCGTTGCTCATTTTCTTGCACTCGCACCGTGATGTGATAGTTGCCCGTAGTGATTTCGGTGGCTTGATAAGCATATTGAAATGTTTCCGAACCATCAGTATTCACCTTGAACGAAAGCGCATAAATCGAACTCACCGCTGATTCGGCATCAGTGCTGATGGACTTCGTTTTATTGGCTGATGAATTGGTGGGCACTGAAATGCGAAGCTCGATTTCTTTCTCGGGCTCGTTTGGTGTGTCGCTACCGCTGAAACCTAGATTGTCGTTGTTGCATGAAGACAATAATATCCCCATGAACAGACAAATCCAATATGTGCTTTTATATTTTGCCATTGTTTAAAATCATTAGTCGTTAGACGAGGCATGCCTCGTCTCTACTCTCCGATTACTTCCCCTGATTCATTAATCGTCCAGCCATCAATGGTGATGCTCACCGATAGGTCGGCATTGTAATTCAGTTCGATGTCAAACTTGTGCTTCGCATCGAAATCAATCGTCCGACCAGCATACGCTTTTTTAATCAGCTCCACCAAATTATCCTCATCGCCGCTTTGCGGATAAATGATATTTCCATTAGCGGCATTCATCAATGAAATACGAGGTTCTCGCCCCTCACCGATGCGCAAGATGCGTTGCGAAAATGCTAATTCTCCTTCTTCCATGCTCGCTTTCGCTTCATAGCTGAAATCTTGAAAGTCGAGATAATTCGCATTGAAATCATACGCTCCGTTATTGTCTGACACTCGAAAAACAAATTCATCCACCGTGCTTTCCAATCCTTTCACGGTGAGATTAATCATGTTGGAAAGTCGAACAATTGGAATATGAATAGAATCCTCGCCATCGAGATTCACCTGCTGCGTAATTGCACCATGCATGAGTTCGGGCAGCATTTCGCTCAGCACACCCTCCGCAGGCAACACCACATTAAGCATCAGCTGAGGCAGATTGGCTTTCGTGCTTTTCGTCTGCGGAATCTGATTAACCTCATAGCTTGACGAGCGATTCACCCATGCCACAAACTGATAAACCCCTGCCGGCATCTTCACCCCCACAGTGTCTAAATCATACTCCTGACCGAATATCGGATTTTCAATCGCCAGCTGATTCACATAGTTTCCCTGCTCATCAAAGAGATAAATGATAATATCATCCACCACATCTTGCAGCGGCAAATTGTCCCCATCCTCCTTGCTTTCGATGAACTCAAACGCAAAGTGGTAGTGCTTCTCGGGCGCAACTTCACAGTCTTCAAGCTTTTCAGCAATCAGACTGCACGAGGATGCGACAAGACTAAGGCAGAGCCAAAGCCCCCTCCAACTCAGCGTAAAAGCAGAGTCCCCTCCAGCTCCCCCAAGGGGGAGTGTAAAAGCACAGAGTTTATTAATCATCCCAAAATCTAATATCTAAAAATCCAATATCTTTCAGCCTGTTTGCGCCCTCCCCCTCGGGGGAGTTGGAGGGGGCTTTTAGTTTCCTAACACATACCCATCTTCAATCGGCGTATTCCAATCTAGCACGTTAATGCTTACTTCGATCGAAGCATCATCTTCAGGAGTTCTTTCAAGTTCCACTTGATCGTCCACCACTTCTTTGGGGCGACCAATAGTGGTGATACCGTTAATAGTACAACGTTGGAAGTTATTGCGCACAATGTCCCAACGCTCCGAACCTTGCGAAGAATCTTTGTTCAACCACAGATACCAATAGCAATAACCGCCAGTGTAGGTCAGCATTGTGCCGCTGAAATCATTCACCAAAGCCGAAGCGACGGCATTATCATAAGTATAAACCTGTCCGTGAGTAGGCTCAACCACCAAATAGAATGTTTTGGCTGATGTCTCCGCATTATCAACCAAAGAATAAGCCTCACTTGTTGCATCATAAGTGATGATTTGTTTTGGAATGAAAGTAGCACGCACAGTGGCATAAGTGATTTCTTTTTTGCGTTTACCTTCCGAGGTGTTTTCGGTAGCATAGATTCCTGTCAATGCTGTTACATCCGTTTGTTTTTCTTGCACAGCCACATAATCTGTTGAAGCTACTGCTGAGAACTCGCCAGCAGCATAATCATCCAACGCCCAGTTGGGGTCTTGGCTATACACGCCCGCCACATCGGAGTGAGGAAGCAAGTGTTGCACCGTGTTGAAGTTTTGCAAAGCAAATTGCAAATCTCCTAATGTACCATCAGTGATGCCGTTGGTCATATCTGTTGCTTTTTCCACGGTGATTTTCGCCACCATGCGCTCGATGCTCACATTCACCACATTATTCACATCTTTGAGTAAAGTAGTTGTGGTGGTTGCTTTGGAAAACATCGGCAGACCGTTTGCCACTTTAATATTTGCCCTCGCAAACGTATGCTCGCTAGCAATAAACTCGCTCAGCGATTTGTTTTCAACAGAGGTAATCACACTCTCCGCCAAGTTCGCACCCACCAAGATGATTTTCTCACCCACTGTGGATTGGATAGCCGTTGGAATGGTGTATGTGCCATCTGTGTTTTTTGTAAATTCAGTAAATCGGTTGTGTGATTTAAACGTGCCATATTGCGAATAAATCAGCACATCAATAGAATTAATAGCAGATTCACCAGCGGTGGCAGTGGCTGTTTTCACCGCCATTGATTCTTGCGCCATGCCTTTAGGCATCGAAATCGAAAGGCTGAGGTAGGCAGGCTCATTGCTGTCGATTTCCACATTGTCATTTGAATCATCGTTGCACGATGAAAGGCTCATGCTTGCGGCAAGCAAGGCGATGAGCGAAAGGTTGAAAAACTTTTTCATGCTAATTTTATTAAGCCCCCATCTCTCCCGAAGGGAAAGGCAAAGGCACTGGGTTTATTTATTTTCTAGATTCCATAAACGAGATTCACCGCCGCCTTTGTTGGACCGAAATAATGTTTCTGCTCCTCGCCAAACTTCTTGCCACAATTGCCACAGTCAAACACCTCATAATCGAGATAGGCATAGCCCACTCCCACGACCGCTTCCAATCCCCAACGCAAATCTTTGCCAAAATTCCAGCGATAGCCATAACTCAAACCAGCACCAACACCCCAGCCTTCAAAACGATGCGTGTTCATATAATCCGAGAATAGAAAATCGGGCAAGCCTCCTACATTATAGTATGCCCAATTGGCATGGATTCCGAAAAAATGCCCCGCAAAAGCTTGCTTAGTCCACCAGCGAAATTCAGGCTGCACAAGAAGGTGTTTCCACTTTCTATTATTCCCAAATTCAAAAGGATTCAAATACCCCATCAAATCCAATGACGTTTGTTCGCCTAGCGGAACTTCTAGCCCAAGGTTGAGCGTGGCTGTGAGGTCGGAAAGCAGATTGTTTTTAAGATAAAAAGTATAGTTGGGCACTTTGTGTTCCAAAGTGTCCACTGCGGACTCTTGCGCATTGACATGCACAATTCCCAATAAAAACAGCATCACGAAAACAAGTTGTTTCAACATACCTATATAAAATGTCTTATTCCGTTCTTTCGTGCGAAAGCTAGCACTGAATCTTTTCCTAGTAATTAAATCGGCTGCAAATATAACTAAGTATTATCGCCCGCATAAACTTTAACTATAAAGCAGCTGCTATATCTCAATTCTTAACGTTGCATATACAAACAAGCACGTTATTAGCCGTCTGTAATTGAAAAATGTAATAGTTGACACTTTCTTTTTCAAAATGTGGAGCAGTTTTTTTTCATTCCGACCTTTCTTTTTCAAAATGTGAGGCAGAATTTTTTCATTCCGACCTTTCTTTTTCAAAATGTGAAGCAGAATTTTTTCATTCCGACCTTTCTTTTTCAAAATGTGAAGCAGAATTTTTTCATTTCGACCTTTCTTTTGCAAAATGTGAGGCAGAATTTTTTCATTCCGACCTTTCTTTTTCAAAATGTGAAGCAGAATTTTTTCATTCCGACCTTTCTTTTTCAAAATGTGAAGCAGAATTTTTTCATTCCGACCTTTCTTTTTCAAAATGCGAAGCAGAATTTTAAAATCTATCAAAATAGAAATAGTTACATCGACAATAGACCGATGCGCTCAAACTCTACTATGATTTCCTCAATCGGTTCTGTGCCCACAGAGATACGCAATAAATCTATCGGCAGATTAATTTGTGCAAGCAATTCCCTACCCTCTTCGGATTGGATCAAGTCATAGTGCGCCAAGTATGTATAAGGCATTACGAGGGTGAACTCCGTGCCAAGGCTCGGACCTTTGGGCAGATTCAAGGCATCATAAATCGTTTTGAAATCTCCTTTAAACTTCACCGAAACCAATCCCACACACGATTCGCCAGACTCATGAGAAAACACCTTCTCCACATAATCGCATTGCTTGAAGTGCTTCACCAATTTTGCAGCATTGGCACTCGATTTGCGTACTCGTTCCTCATATCCCTCAATGGAATGTGCCATACGCTGCAAATCACCAATACACACAGGCTCTATTCTTTCAAAAATGGCAGACTTCATGTGCATCGCTGAACGATTGGCATTCATCACCACCGCTCCCATAAGCAAATCGGCATTGCCCGAAGCGAATTTCGAGAGCGATTCGATGATAACATCGGCATAAGGAGTGAAGTCGAACAGAAAAGGTGTGGCAATCGTGGTGTCAATCAGCAAGGGAATCTGATACTCATCACACAACTTGCGCAAGCGAGGTAAATTCACACATTTCAACTGCGGATTGGTAGGCACTTCAGTAAGCACGCCCGCCACTCGATGACCATTTGCTTGCAAATAATCTTCCAACGCATCGAGCTGCTCCACATCGAGAAAGCGCACCGATTCCTTTGCATAGCGAGCCACCACTGTCATAGAATCGGAATAAAGCCAACCCAGCTGAATGAGCACTTCTCGCCCCTCTTTCTCTCTCTCATCGAGCACTCCTCTCACTGCCGAATAGACTGCATTCATGCCCGATGGAGCTAGCAACACATCTTCCGATGATTGATGGTAAGCCTCCGCCAAAGCCTGCTTAATCGTGCTTTCAGCAGAATCAGCAGAAGCTAATTCTTCCTCAAACTTTATTTCTATTTCGCCCACTTCATGCAGATAATCCTCTGCTGCACGCGACGAAAGAATGCTCCCCGAAACTTGAATATAGTTTAACACCGCTTTCAAATCTTCGGAATTACGGCGCACCGTTACCACTCCAAAAGGCTCGTCCACCTCAAATAGATTTTCCACACCTTTCTCCACACACATATTCACCACCGCTTCTTGCGATGAAAGCAACACAAACGTTAAGCGAGATGGCAATTCATACTTACACTCCAAATATTTCACCAGCCGCATGATGTAGGGATGGCGCATAAATCGAGGATAAGCACTCTTAATCTTTTCGGTTGTCTCGCCTGTGCGCTCTTCATAGTCGAACACATCTTGCATCGTGGGCATGCTCACCGAAATAGCATGCGGATTATTTATTGGCAAAGTTTCGCCACAAGGAACCATGGGAGTTATGAGTTATGAGTTATGAGTTGTGAGTTGTGAGTTGTGAGTTGTGAGTTGTGAGTTGTGAGTTATGAGTTATGAGTTGTGAGTTATGAGTTGTGAGTTGTGAGTTGTGAGTTATGAGTTATGAGTTGTGAGTTATGAGTTATGAGTTATGAGTTGACCTGACGGTGAATATCCTAGCCCTGCAAGGGCGACACATAATAGCATAGGGCGTAAGCCCTATGAATTATGAATTATGAATTATGAATTATGAATTAATCGCGCAGCCAACTCATAACTCATAACTCATAACTCATAACTCTCACAGCGTCTTCCACCAGTTCTTCCACATTCTCCAATCCGATGGAAAAGCGCACGGTGCTTTCACTGATGCCGATGGCGGCTAGTTCTTCTTTAGTGAAGGACGCATGCGAAATCTTCGCGGGAATCTCCACACGAGAATCGGCACTACCAAAGGAACATTTCTCACCAAAGATTTGAGTGTTGGCAATGAATTGCTCCGCCAATTCCACAGTTTTGAACTTGGCGCAAAACACACCCGACATGTATTTCATCTGACGTTTCGCCAATTCATGTTGGGGATGCGAGGGCAAGCCCGGATAGTTCACACTTTCGATATAGTCTTGCGTCAGCAAGAAATCAATCAACTGTCGCGCATTCTTTTCGTGAGCTTCCAGTCGGATTTTCAAAGTTGGAATACCGAGCGAGATCAAGAATACATCCATAGGGTTCTGACTCCGTCCGTGGGCATTAGCATAATAGTGCATTTGCTCGCTGAGCGCTGCTGTCTTTGCCACCATTGCCCCAGCCACCACGCTGCCATGACCAGAAATATATTTGGTGGTGGAAAACAACGAGAAGTCCGCTCCCAAATCCAGCGGACGCTGCGAAACGAAGGTAGCCAATGAATTGTCCACTGCAAACAAAGCATTATATTGATGCGAAAGCTCTGCCACCTTTTCCAAGTCGATAATCTTCAGACCCGGATTTGTAGGACTTTCACAAAGCACTAAGTCAATTGAGTTCTCACTCAAGATACTTTCCACCTGCTCGAAGTTGGTGAAATCAGCAAAGTGCACCGACACCTTATATTTATCTTGATATAATTTCAACAATCGAAAAGTTCCACCATAGCAATCCGCTTCCACCAGCACCTGCGAGCCAGCTCGCAGGATGGTTTCAAAAAGCAAATCCACCGCCGCAATTCCCGTGTGTGTGCACACGCAGCCAGCTCCATTTTCCGCATGCGCAAAAAAGTTTTCGAGCATTTCGCGTGTAGGGTTATCGCTCCGAGTATAGTCATACACCTTGCCTTCCTTCTGCTTCTTCAAGTCGAAAGTGGCAGTGTTATAAATCGGGAAATGCGACGCTCCGCTTTTATCTTCAATTGGGGCGAATTTTGCCAGATGACTCATGGCAGTTTCAATATGTTTATACCTTCTCATATATTTTCTTTTTTATGGTCTGCAAAAGTAAGTATTTTTTCATGCTTTTGCACCAACAAAAAAAAAGGAAGCCGAAGCTTCCTTTTTTTGTTTTATAATCCTCAAGAATTATTTTCCTTGCAAAGCATCTAATTTAGCCACTGCGGCATCATGCTTATCCATTTGATTGGTACGGTAATACAAGTTTTTCAAAGACTCCAAAGAGTAGATATCTTCAGGATTCGACTCTGACGCCTTCTCCATATAAGGGATTGCCCTTTTAAACTCCTCATTTGCCTTCTCTTTTTCCTCTTCATAAAGCTTAGGCTTGTTCTGAGGAACTGCATTCGCTTTTTCCAATTGCGCCACACCTCGGTTGTAGTAAATCACTCCCAAGTTGTAGTATGGATCGAAATAATCAGGTTTCAATTCTATCGCTCTCACATAGGAATCAATCGCTTGGTCAAAATCCTTTAGTTGATCATACAGCGCTCCTCTAGCAAAGAAGAATGACGAATTAGTGTCATCTTGAGCAATCGCAATATCCAAATATTTGATTGCATCATCCGTTCTTTGGGTTTGCAAAAACAAGTTAATCATGTTGGTTACAATATTTGCACCTTCAGGATATTGAGCAAAGCCTTTTTGCAAACATTCGATAGCTCCAACTGTATCTTGCTGATTCAAATAAGACATCATGATGTAGTCATACATATCAGGACCTTGGTAACCATGCGAAGCTGCCTCGCTATAATATTTGATAGCTTCGTTATACATTTCACCGTTGAATGCCGCCAAACCTGCATTGAAAATAATCACTGTATCAACCACTGCACGCTCTTCTTCCGAATAAATCGCAAAATCAGCAATCGCTAAAACCTTTTCAAAATCATCAAATGCTCTTTTGAAATTTTTCTCTTTGAAACACGCCACAGCATCATTAGAATAGTTTGCGCTCAATTGTGTCAGACCCACTTTCATTGATTGAGCAAACTGTCCTTTTTCATCCAATTCGATAGCTCTCGCATAAGAGTCAAAAGCAATATCCAATGGATTTTCCACGGTACTCTTCAATTTAGCATCATTCGCGAGAGTATTATATATATCACCTTTTGCTACCCATGTTTTGGGCCATGGGAGTGATTTTTCTGCTTTCGGATTGCTTGAATCAGTAGCTTCATCAATCAATTCCTTAGCTTTTTCCAAGTTGCCACTATCTTTGTATGACTGTGCAGAGGTAACTTTACCTTTTTGTGCGAAAGAACTTCCGCTAATAGCCACTAAGAGGGCTACCATTACGATTACTCTTTTCATCTGTTTATTTGTTTTTTATATATTTAAAACCATTAATTTTCATCTTCTGAATCAGCATCTCTTTAATCAGCATCCGATTCCGCTCTTTTGATTAACTCATCAAGACCAGCATCTTTCACTTCCTCTGTTCCTTCTGAAGTTTCCACACCTTCCACGATTTCTGCATCTTCCACATCTTCCGTTTCTTGCACTTCCACACGAGCCACCGACGCAATCTTGTCTTCATTACGAAGATTGATTAATCGCACCCCTTGCGTGGCTCGACCCATCACACGCAAACTAGCCACTGAAAGACGAATCGTAATGCCGTTGTGAGTGATAATCATCAAGTCGTTATCATCGCTCACATTCTTAATCGCAATCAAATCGCCAGTCTTCTCGGTGATGTTGATGGTCTTCACACCCTTACCTCCACGGTTAGTGATGCGATAGTCCTCAATGCTCGAACGCTTGCCGTAGCCTTTTTCTGAAACCACTAACACGTCTTCCGATTGATTTTCAACGGTAATCATACCAATCACTTCATCGCCTTCATGACCAAGTGTGATTCCTCGCACCCCAGTCGCTGTGCGACCAATTGAGCGCACAATCTCCTCGTGGAAACGAATTGCCTTACCCGAACGCACCGCAATCAAGATTTCATGATTGCCATTAGTCAAGCGTGCTTCAAGCAATTTATCACCATCGCGCACCGTGATGGCATTCACCCCATTAGCACGTGGGCGAGAGTAAGCCTCTAGCGAAGTCTTCTTGATTGTACCATTCTTAGTACACAAGATAATGTGATTGTTATTAATATAGTCTTCGTCTTTCAAGGTCTTCACATTGATATACGCCAACACCTTATCATCGGCCTCAATGTTGAGCAAGTTTTGGATTGCACGTCCCTTGCTTGTTTTCGAGCCTTCTGGGATTTCATACACTTTTTGCCAATAGCATTTTCCGTTTTCGGTGAAGAGCAAGAGTGTGTTGTGCATCGTAGCCACAAACATATGCTCTAAGAAATCCTCATCACGTGTGCTGCTACCTTTCGAGCCCATGCCGCCACGACTTTGTGTTCTAAATTCCGAAAGCGGTGTACGCTTGATATATCCCATGTGAGAAATCGTAATCACCATGTCATCATCGGCATAGAAATCCTCGGGGTTGAACTCTTCCGCATTAGGCTCAATGTCAGTCTTGCGGGCATCGCCATATTTAGCTTTGATTTCCAGCAACTCGTCTTTGATGATTTGCATGCGCAAACTTTCATTAGCCAAAATCTCTTTGCAACGCTCGATAAACGCCATCACTTCCTCATACTCCGCATGCAATTTATCTTGCTCCAGACCAGTAAGGCTTCGCAAACGCATCTCCACAATCGCACGAGCTTGCACTTCGCTCAACTCAAAGCGAGCAATCAGTCCTTCACGTGCTTCATCGGGCGTTTTCGAACCGCGAATAATCGCAATCACCTCATCAATATTATCCGAAGCGATAATCAAACCTTCCAAAATATGCGCACGCTTTTCGGCTTGGTCTAATTCATATTGTGTGCGACGAATCACCACCTCATGACGGTGCTCCACAAAATAATGAATCAGGTCTTTGAGGTTCAACAATTTTGGGCGACCATTCACCAGCGCAATATTATTCACACTGAATGACGATTGCAATTGGGTGAATTTATACAGCTTATTGAGCACCACACTAGGCATCTCATCTTTCTTCACATCCACCACAATGCGCATCCCATCACGGTCAGACTCATCATTGATGTTTGAAATTCCCTCCAGCTTTTTATCGTTCACCATGTCGGCAATCTTGATAATCAGCTCGGCTTTATTCACCATGTAAGGGATTTCGGTAATGATGATGCGCTCCCGGTTGTTGCCATGCGCTTCCACATGCGCCTTTCCACGAAGAATGATGCGACCACGCCCCGTTTCATAGGCTTCTTCCACCCCTTTATATCCATAGATCGTTCCCCCTGTTGGGAAATCAGGTGCTTTAATAATGCGTGTCAGTTCCGAAATTTCAATTTCACGATTATCCACATAGGCAATCGTTGCGTCAATCGTGTCGGTGAGGTTGTGAGGTGGCATATTAGTAGCCATACCCACCGCAATCCCCGAAGCACCATTAAGAAGCAAAGCTGGAATACGAGTTGGCAGCACCGTTGGTTCTTTCAACGACTCATCGAAGTTGGGCTGAAAATCAACCGTATCTTTGTCGATATCCGCCAAAGTTTCCTCTGCAATTTTCGACATGCGTGCTTCGGTGTAACGCATCGCCGCTGGGCTATCGCCATCCACCGAACCATAGTTTCCTTGCCCATCCACTAGCATATATCTCAACGACCAATCTTGCGCCATGCGCACCATAGTCATATATACCGATGAATCGCCGTGTGGGTGATAACGCCCCATCACGTCCCCCACAATACGGGCAGATTTCTTATAGGCACTTTTCGAGGTTACCCCCATTTCATTCATACCATATAATACACGACGATGCACAGGTTTCATTCCATCACGCACATCGGGCAATGCACGAGAAACAATCACCGACATGGAATAGTCGATATACGAGCTTCGCATTTGCTCCTCGATATTTATCTTAATAATTTTTTCGCCTTCAGCCATCAAATTTTTTTAATTAGTTCTTATTCACAATCGACAAAAGTATAAAAATACTCTCAACTTGACAAAGGAAAACAAACTATTAAAATGATTGTTGATGCTTTTTTAAGGTGTTTTATCCTAAAATATCGGCTATTTACAAAGAATCCCTCTTAACATTAACTTCAAAAACCAAGAAGAAGCAGATAAATAGCTTAAATAATTGCATTAAAAATGGACTGTGCTATTTTAATAGCTATCTTTACCACCGTTTACGAACAACAAAATTTCAACTACATAATTTTATTATGAAACAAATTAAGTACGTTTCGGCTGAGGAAGCTGTGAAGGTAATAAAATCCGGAGACCGGGTTCATCTTAGTAGTGTGGCAGTTACACCACATGCACTCATTAAACCAATGGTGGAGCGCGGACGTAACAAAGAGATTTTCGATGTGAAAGTGCAGCACATTCACATCGAAAATCAAGTGGATTTTGCAAACCCTGAGTTTGAAGGCATCTTCGTGTCGGAACAATTCTTCGTGGGTGCCAACTTGCGCAAGCAAACACAAGCAGGATATGCGGACTATATCCCTGTGTTCTTGAATGAAACACAAAAGCTTATCCGTGAGGGCTATTTGAAAGTGAACGTGTGTCTAATCATGTGTTCAGTGCCCGACCAACACGGCTATGTGTCGCTTGGAACTTCTGTGGACGCTACTTTGGCTGCCATGGAAAGTGCTGATTGTGTGATTGCTGCTGTAAACCCTAACGTGCCTCGTGCTTGGGGTGATGCAATGGTGAACATCAATGAAATCGACCTTTTTGTGGAAGACAACTCTCCTCTTTATGCGCATGGCTCGGCTGAACTTTCTGATGTGGAGGTTCAAATCGGTAAGAATTGTGCCGAATTGGTGGAAGATGGTGCTTGTTTGCAAATGGGCATCGGCGGTATTCCTAATGCGGTGTTGGCGCAATTGGGCGGACACAAAAACTTGGGCGTGCACACTGAAATGTTCTCTGATGGCATTCTTCCTTTGGTGGAAAGTGGCGTGGTGAACGGCAAATGCAAAAACATCGACAAAGGGATCATGGTGGCTTCTTTCTTGATGGGAACGCAAAAAGTCTATGACTTCATCAACGACAACCCTATGGTGGCAATGAAAGATGTGGGCTATACGAACTCGGTGAGCGTGATGCGTCAATTGGATAAATTGACTGCCATCAACTCTGCTTTGGCTATTGATTTAACTGGTCAGGTGTGTGCCGATTCAATCGGACCAAAACACTATTCAGGTGTGGGCGGTCAGGTGGACTTCATTCGTGGTGCGGGCTATTCAAAAGGTGGCAAGCCTATTATTGCCATGCCTTCGGTAACGGCTAAAGGGATTTCAAAAATCAGCAACACCTTGATGGAAGGTTCGGGTGTGGTAACTACTCGTTCAAACATGCACTGGGTGGTAACGGAATATGGTCGTGTGAACCTCTATGGCAAAACATTGCAAGACCGTGCGAAACTCTTAACTTCAATTGCGCATCCTGACCACCGCGAGAGCTTAGAGCAGGCAGCTTTTGAGCGTTATGGCTCTCACTACCGCTTTGTGAAAGACAACTATTAATATAGTATCAAGCACAGTTCCCTCGTGGGGCTGTGCTTTTATGCATTAGACAAAATACATTTTATACATTCTTAAATAAATACGTTATGAAAGTATCACATATCGAGCACATCGGCATCGCCGTAAAAAGTTTAGACGAAGCTATTCCTTATTATGAGGAAGTACTTGGCTTGAAATGCTACAAAGTGGAAGAAGTGGCTGACCAAAAGGTGAAAACAGCTTTCTTCAAAGTGGGCGACGCTAAAATTGAGTTGCTCGAATCAACAGACCCTGAAGGTCCTATCGGTAAATTCGTGGAGAAAAAAGGTGCGGGCATTCACCACCTTGCTTTCGCTGTGGAAAACACCGACGAGGCACTAGCTGAAGCAGAAGCTAAAGGCGTGCAACTCATCGACAAAAAAGCACGTAAAGGTGCGGAAAACCTAAACATTGGTTTCCTTCACCCCAAATCAACGCTTGGTGTCCTCACTGAGTTCTGCTGCGAATAATCACACAAACCATTTAAACTATAATACTACAGAAATGAGTAATTTAGACAAAGTTCAAAAACTAATTGAACTCAGAGAACAAGCAAAACTTGGCGGTGGTGAAAAAGGTATCGAAAAACAACACGCCAAAGGACAATTAACTGCTCGCGAGCGTATCGACTTGCTCCTTGATGAAAACAGCTTCGAGGAATTTGATATGTTTGTAACTCACCGTTGCTATAACTTCGGTATGGAAAACAAAAAATTCTTGGGCGATGGTATCGTAACTGGTCGTGGAACAATCGACGGTCGTATCGTGTTCGTTTATGCGCAAGATTTCACGGTGATTGGCGGTTCGCTTTCGCAAACTATGTCGGAAAAAATCTGTAAGATTATGGACATGGCAATGAAAATGGGCGCTCCCGTTATCGGTGTGAACGATTCAGGTGGTGCACGTATTCAAGAAGGTATCACTGCGCTTTCGGGCTACACTGAAATCTTCAAACGCAATATCTTGGCTTCGGGTGTGATCCCTCAAATCTCGGCTATCTTCGGTCCTTGTGCTGGCGGTGCGGTGTATTCTCCTGCATTGACTGACTTTATCTTGATGACTAAAGGAAAATCTTACATGTTCCTCACTGGTCCTAAGGTGGTGGAATCGGTAACAGGCGAGAAAGTAACTGATGAGCAATTGGGTGGAGCAACTATCCATGGTTCAAAAACAGGTGTTTCACAATTCATCGCTGAAGATGAGCAAGAAGGTATCGCACTGATCCGCAAGATTGTGAGCTATATCCCTCAAAACAACATGGAAAGCACTCCGCTTCAACCATGTGATGACCCAATCGACCGCCTAGATGATGAGTTGAACAACATCATTCCTGACAACCCCAACAAACCATATGATGTGAATGATGTGATTCACGGTATTGTGGACAATGGCGAGTTCTTGGAAGTGCACCGCAACTTTGCGCAAAACATTGTGGTTGGTTTCGCTCGCTTCAATGGTCAATCGGTGGGTATCGTGGCTAACCAACCTAAATATATGGCTGGTGTGCTTGATATCAACTCTTCACGCAAAGCGGCTCGCTTCGTGCGCTTCTGCGATGCGTTCAACATTCCTTTGGTAACTTTGGTGGATGTGCCCGGATTCATGCCTGGTACAGCGCAAGAATATGGTGGTGCGATTACTCACGGTGCGAAATTGCTTTTCGCCTATGGCGAAGCAACAGTGCCTAAGGTAACTGTGGTGATGCGCAAGGCTTACGGTGGTGCATACTGCGTGATGAGTCCTAAACATCTTCGTGGCGACATCAACTATGCTTGGCCATCGGCTGAGATTGCAGTGATGGGTCCTGATGGTGCTGCTAATGTGATTTTCGCTAAAGAAATTGCAGCATCAGAAAATCCTGAAGCTGCTCGTCAAGAGAAAATCGAAGAGTATAAAGACAAGTTTGCTAACCCTTATAATGCAGCGCAATATGGCTTCATTGATGATATCATCGAGCCACGAAACACTCGTTTCCGCATCATTCGTGCATTAGAGGCTTTGGCAACTAAGAAAGATACACTTCCAGCGAAAAAGCACTCAAACATTCCTTTGTAAGGCAGTGCTTTGCGCTGTGCCGAAGGCGCTTGAGCTAACACTGCTGTGCCTTCGGCGCTGAAAGCCAAAGCGGCGCAGCTCAAGCTTAATTTACAAATTTAAAAATAACAGCTTATGCAAATAAGATTCAGAAACTATGCAGTTATCGGAATCTTGAGTCTATTATCGGTAGTCTCTGGACACACAGTGTGTGCCCAAGGGGCTGCCGATTTTAGGTTTAATGAGGTTCTGATTCACAACACGTCAAGCTATGTGGACGATTATGGCAATCGTCTCCCTTGGATTGAAATTGTGAACACTTCGCACAGCAATGTGAACATTGCAGGTTGCTATCTCACCGATGATAAAAACAACCTTAAAAAGTATTGGATTCCTACCGACTCCCCTTCTACAATGACATCGCCCCGAGGCTTTGTGTTGTTCTTTGGTAGCGACCGTTCTTCGCAAAGTATTTATCACCTAAACTTTAATCTTCAAGAAGGAGAAACCATCTACCTTGTCAATGGTGATGGCAAAGAAATTATTGATGAATTGGTCATTCCCTCTCAAATCCCCAACGATGTGGTCTATGCACGCACCAGCGTGGATGTCAACCAATGGACACTAACCGACCACCCCACTCCCCTTTCCAACAACGACCACAGCCGCCGAGCTTCATCGGGCGAAAAGTTTGTGGAGCATGACCCCTCGGGATTGGGCATGGTGTTTGTCGCTATGACCGTAGTGTTTAGCGTACTTGCTATTTTAAGTATTTTCTACCTGCTTATCGGACGTTTTTTCACTCGAAGCATTGTCATTAGTAAACCTCAAGTAGAGGGGGCAAATGCTAAACCCGAGAAAGCGGTGCTTTCAGGTGAAATCAATGCCGCTATTGCGCTCACCATCTATCAGTATCAAAATGAAATTCATGACTATGAAAATACGGTGCTGACCATCAACAAATCCGTGAAACCTTATTCGCCTTGGAACTCCAAGTTGCAAATGGTCAATAAGTTTCCTGAACGAAAGTAACGCATCGGCTGCGCCGCTGCAAGCCTTAGGCTTTGGCTGCGCCGCTATAAGCAGTAAGGATTAAATAACAGCGCAGCAGCTTCGCACTCCGCACTTCGCTACTTCGCACTTAATAAAAGACACAGATGAAAAAGAAATTTCAATTTAAGATAAACGGCAACGAATACAGCACTGAAATCCTCAGTGTGGAAGATAATATGGCTGAGATTGAGGTGAATGGCACAAAATATCAAGTGGAACTCACCGACCGCATCAAGCCAACTCCAAAGACTCCCAAGCTTGTGCGCTCACAACCCATTCAAACCGAAGCTCCGAAAGCAGCTCCATCAGGTGGTGCGCATAGTTTCAAATCTCCCCTACCCGGCACCATCCTAGAGCTAAACAAAAAAGTGGGCGATGCGGTGAAAGTGGGCGATGTGGTAATGCTCCTCGAAGCCATGAAAATGGAAAATAATATTGAAGCCGACCGCGATGGTGTGCTCGCAAGCATCACTAAGGACAAAGGCGCAACCGTGATGGAAGGCGACGTATTGTTCACCATCGAATAGAAAGGAGGCTCAGATATGGAATTTATAAATTTTGTAACGGAACACCTTGCGCAGTTCCTCCAGTTCACCGCCTTTGCCAATGTTACGATGGGACACCTCATCATGATTTGCGTTGGGCTAGTATTTATTTATTTGGCAATTGCCAAAGAGTTTGAACCAATGTTGCTCATTCCAATCGGCTTTGGTATGATTGTGGGTAACATCGCTTTCGCACCCGGCTATAAGATTGGGGTCTATGAATCAGGCTCGGTGCTCAACTACCTCTACTTCGGGGTGCAACAGGGGATTTATCCCCCGCTCATCTTCCTTGGCATTGGGGCAATGACCGACTTCTCGGCTCTGATTTC
>JBKECD010000032.1:0-23711 GCA_047974225.1 Mangrovibacterium sp. | reverse complement strand
TCGGTGGGAATAAAACGAGCAACTGGAATAATCGGATTGATGAATTTAACCTATAACCTTTTTAGATTTGAACAAGTATTGAGATTGAATATCATGGGATGATTGCGTCTTGTTGTAAGAAAAAAGAGAATGAAGTAGAAAAAAACTATATATTATCACAAATTAAAACTGATTGAGCAGTGGCGTTAATGGGTTCTTCGCTTCTGTTTTGTCTGAAAAATCAAAAAAACTAATTTTTAGAACCCACCTTATTTTCTAAGAGGACTTTACAACTTCTTTCTAGCGGTAGAATTTAGAGATGCTCCATTAAGATTAAAAGCATCTCAATTTACTTCAGATTATAATTTAGCGGAATCCAGCCAAGCAAAAATCTTTGCACAAGCTGAATCTGATTATAAAAAGTCAATTGAATTATTGCCAGAAGAAGCTATTGAAAAAGGTAGAGCGAACAAAGGGGCTGCTCTGGCCTATTTGGGACGACTATATGTATATACCGAAGAGTGGAACAATGTTATCTCTTGTTTAGAGCAATTAACGAAACCACCATATGCATATTCTCTGACAAAGGATTACTTTGATAATTTTGATCTAGAGCATGAATATAATAGTGAATCTATTTTTGAGGTGGCTTATCAGAAGATTGGAGCTGCTACGGGGCGTTGGGATCAAGAAACGGCAAATACAATGATGACAACTCCCATGAATAGGACTTTTGCTAGTAATGATGTCGGAGGTTGGGATGTAATAAATTGTAATGAGAAGATGTTGGATATATTGACTTCTGAATTAGATCGTGATGGAAATTTTGATGTCAGAACGCGAGTTGGGGTAGCTTGGAACTATTCGGGATGTATATATTATATGAATCCATTTACAGAGACGGTTACCTTGACAAATCAATCTAAGATTTTTATACGGAAATACACTTATTGCAACTACCTTGAAAAGGAAAAAGTGCCTGAATCTGAAATTAATGTTAGGGCTTACCGTTATGCAAACGTTTTGTTGTTTTTGGCAGAGGCAGAACTGAATACAGAAAATAAAACTAAAGCTATTGGTTATCTAAATCAAGTCCGTGAAAGAGCCAATCTTAATTTATTGCCTTTAGATTCAACAGAAGAAGAAGTAAAGCAAGATTTGATAAAGCAACGCGCAATAGAGTTTTTTTGTGAAGGGGAACGTTTTTATGACCTTCGTAGATGGGGACTATTGGAGGATGAAATTAAAAAAATAGGAGGAGATAGAGCTGCCAGTTTTCAGCAGAAACATTATTATTTACCTATTCCAAGTCAAGAAATTCAAACAAACAAGCTTTGCGAACAATCTCTTGAGTGGCGATAAAATGCAATAAACAAAAATTCCTATGGGCTTTATATGTAAGCCCATAGGGGTTTATGAAACGAACTGCGATCATACCTGAACCTGGAAGAGTTGACAGCTTGTTTTGCAATAAATAGACACTAGGTGCTAATGATTTATTGTCTAGTATCAAATAAAAATTAATGACTTTGAGGGTATCCGAAAAGGATTGCTAGAGAATTATTCGCTGTTATTTCGTATAGAAGTGGTTTTGTTGCGAATTGCAAGGATGAGATTGTAAATATTGACTTTTTGGACACCTTTCTAATTATATGCAGATGAAAAAAACAGTTCTATTAATAGCGACTATGTTGGCCTGCTTTGGGTTAATGGGGCAAAATACAAGTAGTTTTAATGCTGATTGGAAATTTTCTTTCGGAGATAAACAAAGTGCGGAGTGTGTGGATTTTGACGACTCCGACTGGCGAGTGCTGACTTTGCCACATGACTGGAGTATTGAAGGGGATTACTCTGAGAAAGCCCCAATGGGTGGAAGTTGTGGGTATTTGCCAGCAGGAATAGCATGGTACAGAAAAACCATTGACATTCCAGCAAGTTGGAAAAACAAGAGTGTTGCCATTGCTTTTGATGGTGTATATATGAATAGCACTGTATATGCAAATGGAATAAAACTAGGCAATAGACCCTACGGTTGGACTTCTTTTGAATATGATATAAGTCATATTGTCAATAAGAATGAGACGATAACTTTTGCGGTGTTAGTAGATAATCAACTCCAACCATCGGCACGATGGTACACGGGAAGTGGAATCTACGCTAATACTTGGATAAAAGTAAAGAATAAGATTCTCATTCCCACCAATGGAATTTTTATATCAACAAATAAAAATGAAATCGGAGTGCGTACTAATATATGTAATATACATCACACGGATAAAAATATATCTGTGGTTAATAAGATTATTGACAAAGACGGGAGGGTGTTGGAAATTTGCAAAGAAAACGTAAAAATAAATGCTAGAGACACTGTAGAAAATCAACAAATAATTACCATAAATGAGCCAATATTGTGGGATGTTGAAAATCCGTATTTATACACGTTGCTTACAGAAGTGTGTAATAAAAATAAAGTCTTAGATCAACAAGAAACAAAATTTGGAATCCGAGATGTAGTTTGGAAACCTGAGAGTGGAATGTGGCTCAATGGCAGGAATGTAAAACTTAAAGGAGTCTGCAATCATCAAGATGCAGGTGCCTTTGGAGCAGCAGTTCCTGACAAAATACTGCGATTCAGAATTCAACAACTGAAAAACATGGGAGTAAACGCAATTCGAACAGCACACAATCCACAGACTCCACAGTTTTACGATATGTGCGATGAAATGGGAATGCTTGTCATGGATGAAATATTTGATGGATGGGGAAAGAAAGCCTCCTATGACTATGGGGCAATGTATTTTAGAGAGTGGTGGAAACAAGACCTTAGTGATTTCATCAAAAGAGATAGAAACCATCCTAGTGTTATAATATACAGCGTAGGAAATGAAACACGGGGAGAAGTGGGAGATAGCTTGGTGAATTGGTGTCATGAGTTAGACAGTACAAGGCCGGTAACTTCTGGAGATGCAGGAGCTGAGCATATGGATATTTACGGGATGAATGGGGGAAGTGAAAAAATGGGATTTTTCGACACTCTGAAAAAAGATAGAGTTTTTATAGGTACTGAGCATACTCACACATGGCAAGTGCGAGGATATTATCGGACAAAAACATGGTATCGAGATGGCTATCCAAATAAAAATCAGAAACCTTACTGCTATCCTGATTTAACTGAAAAGGAAGTGTTTTTTAATGATTGGACAGAGAACTCAAAAAAAGCAAATGGCAAGCAGGAGTTTAATTCTAGTTATGACAATGCCATGGTGAGACTAAATTCGCGTCAAAATATTGAAATGCTTCGAGATATTCCAAATTTTGCGGGCTCTTTCAGATGGACGGGGTATGATTATATCGGAGAAGCGTCTTATGTGCATGGAGGATGGCCCTTCAAAGCCTTTATGGGAGGAGCTATTGATATCGCAAACTTTCCTAAAGATTTATATTACTTGTATCAAAGTCAGTGGACTACAAAACCAATGATTCATATTTTACCACATTGGACGCATCCATCTGTCAAAGAAGGAACAAAAATTCCTGTCTGGGTTTATTCAAATTGCGATGAAGTTGAGTTGTTTTTTAACGACAAGTCTTTGGGCAAAAAAAAGAAGGGTTTTAAATGGGATGAAATGCAAAGACAATGGATGGTCGCTTATGCCAAAGGAGAAATTACAGCTATTGGATATAATCAGGGAGAAAAGGTTATTTCTCAAACAATACGAACTGCAAATCAACCATCAGATATTCTGCTTTCGGTAGATGGAGGGCATCTTGAAAATATTAAAGATGATATTGTTCAAGTTAGAGTGAGTACTATTGATGATAAAGGAGAGTTTTATCCATATGGAGAGAATAGATGTTATTTTAAAGTTTTTGGTGGTGGTCATATTAGAGCTTTGGATAATGGGAGTCCAATTGATACTGAAAGACATTTTGAAGCAGAGAGTAGAATTGCTTTTTACGGCTTGACTAGAGCATATATTCAATCAGATGAAGAAAGTGGAGATGTTAATTTGCTCGTGTCTAGTATTTTGGGTGAGAAGAAGCAAGTTACATCAAATAAGGTAAGTATTACATCAAATATGTTATGCCTCAGGGGAAATACTTTCAACCCTCAAATTGAGATATATTATTCCACAGATGGGAATGATGCTACATTAAGTTCTTTTCAATATACGGAACCGTTTGAAGTAAAATTGGGAAGCACTGTGAAAGCAATTGTGGTTGTTGATGGAGTCATTGTGCACAAAATGGAAGAGCGTTTTGCTGTGGACGAAGGATTTGTTTGGCATTCAGAAACAGGCATTCAGATTCGAGGAATAGATCAAGCTGAAAAAATGAAAATTTATGGAGCAAGGGAATCTAGTCAAGGAGAGAATTTTAATGGTAGCGGATTTGTAGAGTTTACGAAGGGGAGTGATTCGTATGTAGAATGGTATCAAGAAAATGATGGATCGTCGGGAGAAGTTGAGATGCTGATAAGATATGCTGCAAATAAGAGTATCAAAGAAAAATATAGAGTAGAACTATCGGTAAATAACGTCAAGACTATTGTAAATCTGTTGGCAACAGATGATTATCTCAAAAAATGGAAGCTCTATCGTTTCAAAACTGAGATTGAGAATGGAGCTAACATTGTGCGCATTAGACCTATCGATGGAGAGGGGTTTTGTCTAGATGAGTTGGGCTGTAATTCAAATTAAAGACTAAATCGAGATCTTCTCGAATAAACAGAAACAAAAGCAGAAACAGAGAACAATCACTCTTGTTTCTGCTTTTTTTCATTTGATAGATTTTAAATATAAACGCAAGGGAAATTAAATCTGAATTAAGGGCGACTTTTTTAGAAGCTCATTTAATTCCACTATGCATCTTCATTGCGCCTTTATGCCTGTTTCTCTGTCTGCAAGTCGGGTAACGTGCATTTTTTCAACTTTAAAAAGGGTGTATTTGCATTTTTCGGTGCATTTTTTGTGTTTTTCTATTCGTATTCTGTTTAAAAACAAAATGCTTTTACTATTTTTATGCCTTCATAATAATATTAGTAGTTAAGAATGAAGAATATTTTTAATCTAGCGTTGGTTTTTGCCGTGATAGTCAGTTCTTGTCAGCAGCCAACAGGGAATGTGATGGAAGTTTCTAACACCATCGAAGTTGCCGATGGTTCGGCTGTGATTTTATCTGCCGCGCATGTAGTTCCTTCGGAGCGTCAATATCAAACTTTGCAAGATGAGTTTATAGCGTTTGTGCACTATGGACCAAACTCTTTCACCCAAAAAGAATGGGGGAATGGCATGGAAAGTCCTGAAATCTTTAATCCCTCAGGTATCGACACCGACCAATGGTGTGAGGCGATGAAGGCTGCGGGCATGACCAAGGTGATTCTCACCGCTAAGCACCATGACGGTTATGTGTTGTGGCAAAGTAGATATACGAAGCACGGCATCATGTCGTCGCCCTATGCCGATGGCAAGGCCGATATCATGAAGGATTTGTCGGCATCCTGTCAGAAATATGGTTTAAAATTAGGGGTGTATTTATCACCAGCCGATTTATATCACATTGAAAATCCCGAAGGGTTGTATGGCAATTTGAGCAAATACACCGAACGCACGATACCACGACAAGTGGAGGGTCGCCCTTTTGCGAATAAAACTACCTTTACCGCCAACGTAGATGATTACAATGAGTATTTTATGAACCAACTTTTTGAGTTGCTCACTGAGTATGGACCTATCCATGAAGTGTGGTTTGACGGGGCGCATCCGAAGCGCAAAGGAAATCAACAGTATAATTACTTGGCTTGGAAAGAGCTCATCAGAGCTTTAGCTCCCGATGCGGTGATTTTTGGGAAAGAGGATATCAGATGGTGTGGCAATGAAGGTGGATTTACTCGTGATACGGAGTGGAATGTGATGCCTTATCAAGAAGACCCCGATCAAATGGGTAATTTCCCTGACTTGATGAAAAAGGAATTGGGCGAGCCTGCTCAGTTGGCAGATGCGAAATATTTGCACTATCAGCCAGCGGAAACTAACACCTCAATTCGTGAGGGTTGGTTTTATCGCGATGAGCAGCAAAAAGTGCGCAGCGTGGATGATGTGTTTGACATGTATGAAAGAACAGTGGGAGGTAATTCCATTTTCTTGTTGAACATTCCTCCCAACCGAGAAGGTCTTTTTCCACAAGAGGATGTGCGTGTTTTGCAAGAAGTGGGTCGTCGAATAAATGCAACCTATGGCGAGAATCTTTTTGCGGGAGCAAAAGGAGTGAAAAAAGTATTGGATGAGAATCCTTTAAGTAGTCAATTGCTAGATGAAGCAAATAATGTGATTGAAATCACCACCAAAGAACCTGTTACTGTCAATCGTTTCGTTATCCAAGAAGATGTGAAGAATTATGGCGAACGAGTAGTGGAGCATGTGTTTGAAGTGTTTGTCGATGGCGAATGGAAAGAAATTGTGCGGGGTACGAATATCGGGTATAAACGCATCTTGCGTTTCCAAAGTGTAACAGGCACTAAGTTTCGATTCCGTGTTTTAGCTCAGCGATATAATCCAGCTATTGCCACCATTTCGGCGCATTTTTGCGAAACAACTCCTCCACAATTGGAGCTTCGAGTGGATGCAGCTGGCATGGTGAGTCTTTTGCCTAAGCAGCAAGATTTCAAATGGCATGCGTCGGTCAAAGATTTTGCCGATGATGTGGAAGTGAGATATACCACTGACGGCACTGAGCCAAACGAAAAATCACAAGTGTATGCAGGAGCTTTTGCAGCGGAATCAAAAGTGATTAGAGCGAAAGCATTTGTGGGAGATAAGATGGGAGCTGAACTCCAAGAGAAAGTGGGTCTGACCAAGAAGAATTGGAAGTTATTGCAAGCGAGCAGCGCCAAAGAAAAAAGAGCGGCTCAGTTGGCTTTTGATGGTGATGCTGGTTCGTTTTGGCAGACAGAAAATACAGGCTCGAAGCACAGCTTAGCTATCGACTTGGGTGCAACGAAAATCATCAGCGGATTTGCCTATACGCCGCAGACTCGTGCGCATGGTTTGGGAATGATTCAGAGTGGCTATGTGGAAGCAAGCGCCAATGGTAAGACATGGCGAAAAATTGAAAGCTTCGAGTTTAGCAACTTGATTAATATGCCGACCACTCGTCAGCACTTTTTCGCTAAGTCTGTTGAATTGCGATACATTCGATTCACCAGCACTATTATTGCTGGCGGAAGCAAGGAGGCAGCTGTGGCTGAAATTGATTTGTTTGAATAGTTTTTGAAAGGATCAAGGGCTTAATAATAAACACATGAAGAAGTATATATACATATTATCGTTGATAGCGATTTTTTCGGCTTGCACGAAGAGTGAGTCGGCATGGATGAACACCGCCTTGTCGGAAGAAGAGCGAGCAGAGTTGCTGCTTAAAGAGATGACCCTTGAAGAAAAGGTGCGTCAAATGAATATGACCCGAGGCGATTATTTGAAAACGGAGGGTGAGATTGATGAGGTGAAAGTTGCGGAGGAAGTAGCTAGTCTAGGATTGGGGTCGATCCATGATTTTTATCCTAAGACGGCTGAGGAATATAATGTGGTTCAAAAAATTACAATCGAGCAGTCGCGCCTACATATCCCTGTTTTGCTCATGGAGGAGATGCTGCATGGTTATCTCACTAAGGGTTCGACGGTGTTTCCGATGCCTATCGGCATGGGGGCTTCGTGGAATAAGGAGTTGATGCATGAAGTCGGAAAAGTGATAGGCACGGAAGCTCGCATTCATGGGGCGCATGTGGCGCTTGGACCTACCTTGGGTATTGCTCGCGAGCCTCGCTGGGGACGTGTGGCGGAATTGTATTCTGAAGATACGCACTTGACAGCCGAAATAGGGGTGCAAGTCATCAAGGGGATGGGTGGTTTAGATCCTAAGTCTCCTTTTTCAATGATCGCAGGTCCGAAACACTATGCGGTGCATTCTGCACCGATATCAGGGTCGAATGCTTCGCCTGTTTTGCTTGGTGAGCGTACAGCTCGCATGGACTTTCTGCCTACTTTCGAGCGGGCGGTGAAAGAGGCTGGTGCGCTAAATGCTATGTCGGCTTATTCGGAGTTGGACGGAGTGCCTTGCACGGGGAATAAATTCTTGCTCACAGATGTGCTACGTGATGAATGGGGCTTTAAAGGATATACGGTTTCCGACCTTGGCGCGATGCGCTTCCTGTGGAATGTGCATCACTATGCAGAATCGCCTAAAGATGCGATTAGAAAAGCGACAATGGCGGGCATGGATATGCAATTTTATGATTTTCCCGATAGTATGTATCAAGCCACTTTGGTGGAGCTAGTGAATGAGGGTGAATTAGATGTGAAATATATCGACCGAGCGGTGCGAGGCGTGCTTTACACCAAATTCCGATTAGGCTTGTTTGACAATCCATATATCACACAAGAATTGATTGATGAGCATTATCATAGTGCAGCGCATGTGGAAACAGCTTTGCATATTGCTGAGGAGGGTGTTGTGTTGCTTGAAAATGATGGCACACTTCCGCTGGTGCCGAATAAATACAAACAAATAGCTGTGCTTGGTCCATTGGCTGATTATGCCGAGCTTGGGGGTTATACACCTGGTGAGGCTTCAGGCGTTTCGCTGCTCGATGGATTGAAGAAAGCATCGCCACAAACGAAGTTTGTGTTTGAGCGAGGAGCGTCAATTGTGGAGCGAGGCACCGTGATTGATGCCAAATATCTTTTCCATGATAATGGTAAGAAGGGGTTGAAGGCGAGTTTCTATAATAATATGGAATTAGAGGGCAAGCCAGTATATCAGGCGGTGGATAAGGAAGTGGATTTTGAATGGCCATGGAATCCCTACACGGGAGTGGAGGATGACTTCTTTTCGGCTCGTTGGGAAGGATATATTCAAACGGATGTTGATGTGGTCGGTTGGGTCGGCGTGAGTTCTGATGATGGTTCTCGCCTATATATTAATGAGGAGTTGGTGATTAATTCGTGGAAAGGAACAGCTCCGATTAAACGGGCTAAATATACCTTTAAGAAAGGCGAGAAATATCAAGTGCGATTTGAGTTCTACGATAATCAATGGCATGCTTCAGCTTCTTTGCGCTGGTCGAAAAAGAATGATGGCATACGCCGAGCGGTGGAATTGACTAAACGAAGCGACTTGGCAATTATCACCGTGGGTGAGAATGATAAAACAGTGAATGAAAACAGAGATGTTTCAACCTTAGATTTGTCGTCCGATCAATTAGACTTGATTCAGGCGGTGCATGCCACAGGCAAGCCTTATGTGGTGGTGCTTCAAAATGGTCGTCCGCTATCAACGAATTGGGTGTCGGAAAATTGCAATGCTCTAGTTGAAGCTTGGTTTGCGGGTGAGCAAGGAGGAAATGCAATTGCGAATGTTCTTTTTGGCAAGGTGAACCCTTCAGGCAGGATGCCTGTGTCTGTGCCTAAGTCGGTGGGGCAGTTGCCGATTTATTACAATCAAAAACCTTCAACAATTCACCGCTATGTGGATCAGGATGATGAGCCGCTTTATCCATTCGGATATGGGCTATCGTATTCATCTTTTGAATATAGCAACTTGGAGGTGGCGGTGGCAGAGGCTGCTGATGATTTTGAAGTGAAAGTTTCGGTTGATGTGAAAAACACCTCCAATGTGGATGGTAAAGAGGTGGTGCAGCTTTATGTGCGTGATTTGAAATCATCGGTTACCACTCCAATACTTTCCTTGAAAGCTTTCGATAAGCAGTTAATTAAAAAAGGAGAAACACGAACGTTTACTCTTGTGTTGAGCAAAAAGGATTTGCGCTTGTGGGGTGTGGATAAAGAGTGGCTAGTGGAAAAAGGAAACTTTAAAGCGATGGTAGGTATTAACTCAGCTAATATTTCGCTGGAAGAAGAGTTTACCTTGAGCAAGGATTATAAATTCAATTAATTATACGAAAATGAAAAAAGCAATTTTAATTTTTGGGCTGATTTTAATCAGCATGACTGGGTTCTCGCAGTGGGACGGTAAGGAATATGTGTGGGATGAAGACCCCGCGGTGTTGAAAAAACTCGACGATTGGCAAGATCTCAAGCTTGGCTTCTTTGTGCACTGGGGGGCTTACTCGGTGGAAGGTCTGTGTGAGTCGTGGCCTTTGGTTTCCGAAGATGTCAATTGGCTGACACCTCATGAGAACATCAAAGAATATCGGGAGCACTATTTCAGCTTGCCTGAAAGATTCAACCCTACGGATTTCAATCCGAATAAATGGGCTGACTTGGCGCAAGAGATGGGCGCGAAGTATTTCGTGTTTACCACCAAACACCATGACGGTTTCACGATGTGGGATTCCAAACAAACGGACTATAAAATCACCAACCCTAAATATCCTTATGCTAATTCAAAGTATGCCGACATTACAGGCTCTTTGTTTGACGCTATGCGAAGCAAAGATATGATGATTGGGGCTTATATCTCAAAGCCTGACTGGCATCATCCATATTATTGGACACCTTCTTTCGACACTCCAGGTCGCAATGTGAATTATAAAATCGAGCGCCACCCTGATTGGTGGAAAAACTTCACGGATTTCTTCTATAAGCAAGTGGAAGAGTTGATGAGTAATTATGGCGATATAGACATTCTTTGGCTTGATGGGGCTTGGGCAAGTGCCAACAATAAAGGTCAGGACGTGAAAATGGATGAAGTGGGCGAAATGTGCCGCTATAATCAATCGGGTATCTTGGTGGTTGACCGCTGGATTGGTGGTAAATGGGAAAACTATCGCACACCAGAACAGCATATTCCTTCAGAGTCAAACCCAATTCCTTGGGAGACTTGTATGACTGTCAATTGCTGTTTCTCTTATCGTTTCCCCGACACGGATTTGAAAGTGAAGAGCGGACGTGAACTTACGCATAAGTTTGTGGATGTGATTGCTAAAGGAGGTAACTTGTTGCTTAATCTTGGTGCTTCGCCTCAAGGGTGGTTCAACCCTAAAGAGGTGGCTGTGGTGCGCGAATTGGGTGAGTGGATTCATGCCAATGAAGCTGCGATTTATGGCACTAGAGCTGCGGCGCCTTTCTCAGAAGCCAATGTGAGATACACTAAAACAAAAGATAGCAGTAAGGTTTTTGCTTTTGTGTTGCTTGAAGATGGTGAGAACCCAAGCAAGGCAATGTTGCCTGGTTGTTTGGCTGCCAAAGGTGCGGTCATCAAAGATGTGGCAACGGGCAAAGCCGTGAAATATACTCGTCAAGGCAATTCAACATTGGTGGATATGCCAAGCAAAAAGGGAGTTGGTCAATATGCTGTTGTTTTTGAAATCTCGAACGTAGAGAAAATGGCAGGCAAAGAATTTGGCAAGTCGCAAGATGCTAAAGATGCTGATAGTAGAAACTTGTAATCACCTTATAATAATAAATTAGATGAAAAAATTATTTTATGCCTTTCTAGCAGGTGTCTTTGCGGTGGCTTGTGCTCCTGCCGACACGACTGTTTATAACACGCATGTTATCCCCGAACCGAATAATATTGTGGTCAATCCGGGTTCATATACTTTCAAAGGAGAACCTTCGGTTTCTTTTGTGGAAGATGCAAGCTTAGCCGATGAGCAATATAAATTGGTGGTTTCTGACAAAGGAGTTGTAATCACTTATGCGCAGCCTGTGGCGAAACAATATGCTTTGAGCACTTTGGAACAGTTGATTGAAAATGATGGCAATCGCACATTCATCCCTAAGGTGAATATCGACGACCAACCTCGCTTCAAACACCGTGGTTTTATGCTTGATGAAGCTCGTCATTTCCAAGGAATCGACTATGTGAAGAAGACGCTCGATAGAATGGCATTTCACAAGTTGAATAAATTTCACTGGCACTTGACTGATGACCAAGGTTGGCGTATTGAAATCAAGAAATATCCTTTGCTCACTGAAAAAGGTGCTATCCGCCAAGGAACGCAAGTGGGGTGGAAGAGAGATATTTTTGAATGCCCAACTGATGAGGTGCAATATGGAAAGGGTAAATTCTACACCCAAGCGCAAATCAAAGAGGTAATAGACTATGCTGCTAAGTTGGGTATTGATGTGATTCCTGAAATTGATATGCCGGGGCACATGATGGCAGCTTTGCATGCCTATCCTGAACTAGGTCCTAAATCATCTTACGAAGTTCGCCAATATTGGGGCGTGGCTGATGATGTGCTTGATGTGTCGAACCCTCAAACGCTGCAATTCGCCAAAGATGTAATCAGTGAGGTGTGCGACTTGTTTCCTTATGATTTGATTCATATCGGTGGCGATGAGTGTCCGAAAAAACAATGGAAGAAAAGCGCTGCTTGTCAGAAGATGATTAAAGACCTTAAGCTGAAAGATGAAGAAGAATTGCAATCGTGGTTCTTGAAAGAAATCGAAAAAGTGGTGAATGCTAAAGGTAAGCATTTGGCTGGTTGGGATGAAATCCTCGATGGAGATATGAGCCGCACGGCTACTGTTTTCCACTGGCGATTCTGGACAAAAGAAAACATGACTAAGGTGGGGGCTGAACGTGGGAATGACATTGTGTCGTGCTTGAACAATAGAATGTATTTCGACCACTATGTGTCGCTCGACAAAGATAAATTTGAGCCTTTGGCATTCCCCTCGCCAACGCCTTTGCACAAGATCTATAACCAAAACCCAATTCCTGAAGATTTAGACCCTAAATATCACCACAAAGTGATTGGTATTCAAGGAAACCTTTGGACAGAATATGTGCCAAGCAACGACATTGCTGAAATACGCACTTATCCTCGCATGGCTTTGCTTTCAGAAGTGGCGTGGACTGACCAAGATAAGCGCGATTGGGAAAATATGAACCGCAAGTTGCCTTATATCTTCAAGACCTATGAGAAATGGGGCGTGAATTTTAATCACGTTTATCTTGCAACAGGTTGCGATAAATAGTTTGTACGAAGGAAATCAGCACGCTGAATAGCGAGTGTAATTCCTTCTTATTAAAAAAAAACAAGATCCAACAATTGCGTGCAACTGTTGGATTTTGTTTTTTATTTGGTAAAGAAAATCAGAAATAAATACATGCGAAAAATGAAAAATAGAATTTTAAATATGGCATTGGTGCTCGTATTGGCGTTGGCATCATGCGCTCAGCAAGATGAGCAATTAACACTGGCATTAAATCAAAGCGGCAGTAATAAAGCAGAGTTAGAAAAAGCAATCAAGCACTATAAAGGCGAGCAACGCGAAGCGATGGAGTTTCTAGTGAAATACATGCCCGAGCGAGATTTGACTACTTTGACTGCTGATTTCCTCATTGAAAACTTGGATTATGCCTATAAGGCAAGGGAAGAATTTCCTTGGGCGAAAGCAGTTGATAAAGAAATATTCTTCAATGATGTGCTCCCCTATGTGTCGCTCAATGAGCGCAGAGACCAGTGGAGAGCCGATTTTTATGAGCGTTTTAAAAAATATGTGGGCGAAGCCCAGACATTGGAAGAGGCTATTTGGGCGGTGAACAACAATATCGTGAAAGAGGTGGAAGTGGAATATAACACCAAGCGCCGCAAGGCCGACCAAAGTCCCTATGAGTCGATGGAGCAACACATGGCTTCTTGCTCGGGATTGTCGATTTTGCTTGTTGATGCTTTTCGAGCTGTGGGCATCCCTGCTCGTGTGGCGGGCACACCAATCTGGTATAACAACTCAGGAAACCACAATTGGGTGGAAGTGTGTGTGAATGGTTCATGGCATTTCACCGAGTATTATCCATCGAAAAAACAAAAGCTTGATGATTCTTGGTTTCTCGAAAGAGCGGGCAAGGCAGATGTGAACAATCCGATGCAATGGATCTATGCTTCATCGTATAAGCCAACTGAGGTTACTTATCCACTGGTTTGGGATTTCAATATTAAATATGTGTATGCCGAAAATGTAACAGATAGATATATCTCGCTTTATGCAACCGAAAATAAAGATATGCTCAATGCCATCAATCTCCAAGTGGTGATGCTCGAAGAGGGGCAGGAGAAAGTGAGCGGAAATAATCGGGTGAGAAGCAAGGTGGAGTTGTTGAAAGATAAGGCATCAGTTGATTCTGGGATTACAAGTGGTGCAAGAGATGACATGAATAATTTCCTAAACTTCAAAGTTCAAAAGAACCAAGCCTATCAGCTGAAATATGAAGATGAAAAGGGCAAGATGATTGTCAAAGAAGTAGCTCCAAGTGGGGAAGATGTGCAAATTATTCTCAGTGGAGGTAAAGCTTTAAGATTTCGCCCATGAGAAAAATAATAACTATTGCCATCCTGTTAGCGTGCTATTCGTATAGCTTTGGTTGCACCAATTTTTTAGTAACCAAGGGCGCTTCTAAAGATGGTCGAAACTATATTTTTTATGCCAACGATGGAGCTTATGCTCCATCGTTTCCAGTGCACAGAGCAGGCATGTATGAGCAAGGCGACAGCGTGAAGATTGTGTCGTGGCCCAATAAAAAGGAAGGATTCATTCCTCGAGCTAAAGAGGAATATCACACCATTGGTTATCACATCAATGAACACAATGTGGCGATTGGCGAAACCACCTTTGGTGGTAGAGAGGAACTGCACAATACCGATATTTTTTTAGAATATTGGCACTTGATGGAGCTGGGGCTTCGTCGCTCAAAGACCGCTCGCGAGATGATTCAAGTGATTACTTCGCTGGTGAATGAATACGGCTATGGCTCGGAGGGCGAAAGCTTTTCGATTGCCGACCCCGAGGAAGCGTGGATTCTAGAAATGATTGGAAAGGGAAAAGGGGTGAAAGGCGCCGTGTGGGTGGCAGTGAAAGTCCCCGACGGTTATATTGCAGCTCATGCCAATCATGCACGCATTGGGGAGATTGATTTCAAAGACAAAAAGAATGTCATGTATTCCAAAGACGTGGTGAAGTTTGCCACAGAAAAAGGATACTACGACCCCAAGTCGAAAGAGCCTTTCAATTTTAGTCAAGCCTATGACCCCGCCGCTCCAGCTAAGTTGCGATATACTGAGCTTCGAGTGTGGGACATCTTCCGAAGAATAGCTCCGTCGCAAAATATCTCGTCGGACTATGCTCGTGGGGTGCAAGGAGCGCAGCCGATGCCGCTGTGGATTAAGCCCGATGAAAAATTAAGCCTAGAGGATATTATGGCGCTCACACGCAGCCATTATGATGGCACGAAGTGGGACATGGAGAAGGGATATAAAGCTGGAGCGCATGGCAATCCCAATCGCTCGCGTCCGCTCACCTTTGAAGTCGAGGGGCAAGCGGCTTCGTGGGAGCGACCAATCTCAACTCCGCTCACCGCCTATTCTTTTGTGGCGGAACTCAAAACCGATGCTGAAAAAAACACCAACTCGGTGCTTTGGCTCGGATTAGACAACACCTATACCAATATATACCTCCCCTTTAATGCTGCGGTGCGTGAGATTCCTCGCTCATTCAGCAATGCCGATTATGCGAGTTTTTCGTGGGACTCGATGTGGTGGGTGTTTAACTTCGTGGGCAATTATGTCAATCTTCGCTATGGTAAAATGATTCAAGATGTGAAAGCCAAGCAAGAACAAGTGCAGGCTCGGTTGATTCATGATTTCCGATTGCTCGAAGAAAGGCAAAGAGTTGTGGCTAGTGCCCGTGAGAAGGCAGAAGCATACACCAATTTTGGAAATCAGAAGGCAGCTGATTTATTGTCTGAATGGACTCAATTGTCGTTCCATCTTATCACCAAATACAATGATGGCATGATTCGCGATGAAAATATGAACCCTAAATCGGTGGGCTATTCCGAAGATTTCTACAAGAAAGCGGTGGAGGATGACCCCGAGCGAATTTTGCCCGTGTGGAAGGAAGAAATGGAAAACAAAGAACCTAGAAACTATTAAACGATGAGAATTATTTATTCCTTATTAATCGCCTGTGTGCTTTCTTCTTGCGCAAAAACGCAAGAAGAGGAATTTTTACTGAGATATGTCAATGTTTTCATGGGAACTGATGGTCCTGGCAACACTTATCCCGGAGCGCAATATCCTTTTGGAGCAGTGCAATTAAGTCCCGATCATGGGATTGGAGGATGGGATCGGATATCGGGCTATTCCTATCAAGACACGATTATCAGCGGATTTAGTCATATGCATTTGAGTGGCACAGGGGCAGGCGATTTATACGACCTGCTTTTCATGCCGGTCAATAATCGAAGTTCCAAAACTTTGCCCGAGAATGGAAATCGCCCCTATTCGGTTTTTTTCAAAAAAAGTGAATGTGCTGCTCCTGGTTATTATAAAGTGGTTCTGAACGATTTTGGAATTATGGCAGAAATGACCGCTTCAGCTCGAGGAGGAGTGCAGAGTTATTCTTTTCCCGAAGATGGCGGAAAGGCGATTTGGCTCGACTTGGGCTATGCGCTCAATTGGGATTCTCCCACCGAGACCTATCTGAAGGTGGTGGATGATAAAACCATTGAGGGTTATCGCAAATCAACAGGCTGGGCAGCCGACCAACGAGTGTTTTTTGTGGCGGAGTTCTCGCAACCGTTTGATAGTTATCTTCTCTTCCAAGAGGAAGAGGAGGTGAGAAGTGAGGCGCAAGCGAAGCACACCAAAGTGAAGTTTAACTTTGATTCCACAGAAGAAGAAATTATTGAGGTGAAAGTGGCGATAGCTTCCTCGGGCATTGAGGGAGCGCGAGCAAATTTTGAAGAGGAGTTAGCAGGCAATTCATTTGAAGATGTTCAGGATTTGGCTTCGCATGCGTGGAATACAGAGTTAAATAAAATCCAAGTTGGCACCTACGATAAAGACTTGAAGCGAACGTTTTATAGCTCTTTATATCAAACGATGCTCAATCCTCGGGTGTTTTCCGATGTGAAGGGAAATTATAAAGCCCCCAATGGCAAAAACGAGCATGCGGAGTCATTCACTCGCTATGAATTGTTTTCGCTGTGGGACACCTTTCGTGCGGCGCATCCGCTCTACACCATCATGCACCCCGCAAGGACTAAGGACATGGTGCAATCATTGTTGGCACACTATCGAGAGTCGGGATTGCTCCCGGTGTGGTCGCTTGAGGGCAATGAAACCAACATGATGATTGGTTATCATGCTGTGCCAGTGATTGTAGATGCTTATTTCAAGGGATTGCTAGCTGATTTCGATGCCGAAGAACTGTTGGAAGCCTGCAAGGCGTCGGCGATGCAAGATGCGCAGCGGATAGATGAATATAAAGCCAAAGGCTTTGTGTCGGCAAGTGGGAAAGATGAAAGTTGGTCGGTTTCGCTCACCTTGGAATATGCCTATGATGATTGGTGCATTGCGCAGCTGGCAAAGGCACTTGGCAAGGAGGAGGACTATGCTTATTTTCGAGCTCGCTCACACAATTGGGCGAACCACTATGATGCACAAAGTAGTTTTTTGCGCACCTTGGAAGCCGATGGAAGCTTTAAGACGCCCTTTGTGGCGAAAGAATATACGCAGGATTATTGCGAGTCGAATGCGTGGCAATATTTTTGGTTTGTGCCTCAGGATATTCAGGGGTTGATAAACAAAGTCGGTTCGTCGGTACGTTTTGAGCAGAAACTCGATTCGATGTTTAGCTATTATCCATTGCCCGAAGATGAGCTGCCGATATTCAGCACCGGCATGATTGGGCAATATGCACATGGCAATGAGCCGAGTCATCATGTGGGATACTTATATAACTATATCGGCAAGCCGTGGAAAACGCAGGAGATAGTCAGGCGAATAGCTGAAAGTCAATATTCAGCCACTCCCGATGGGCACTGTGGCAATGAAGATTGCGGGCAAATGTCGGCGTGGTTTGTTTATAGTGCCATGGGATTCTATCCGGTGAACCCTGCCGATGGTATTTATGTGATTGGCGCGCCAATGTTTGATGAGTTGATTGTTAATTTGGAAGATGGAAAACAGTTTCAAATAATAGCATGCAATCTAACGGAACAAAATAAGTATATCCAGCAAGTGAAACTCAACGGTGAGCCATTGAAGACATCCTATATTCATCATCAGGATATTATGAAGGGCGGCGTGTTGGAGTTTGAAATGGGGAAAGAACCGAATGTGAATTTGTGGGTGAATGAGGAAGCTTTCCCACCATCGGATAATTTTTAAAAACGAAACAAAATGACAAAGAGAAGAGATTTTTTAAAGCTAAGTATGCTTGGCGGCTTGGCTGTTGCAACGAGTGGATTGGCTAGCAAAGCATCGGCATTTCCAAAGGCAACGGCTTTCCAAGGAAAGAGGGTGAAGAATATGCCTTTGGTGATATCAACGTGGAACCATGGGATTCCCGCCAATTCGGAAGCGTGGCGCATTTTGAGCGAGGGTGGTCGTTCGATTGATGCGGTGGAAAAAGGAGTGATGATTCCTGAGGGCGACCCCGATGTGCGAAGTGTCGGCTATGGGGGCTATCCCGACCGTGAGGGAATTGTAACTCTCGATGCCTCCATCATGGACTATAATATGGACATGGGGTCGGTGAGCTTTTTGCAGGGAATTAAGCACCCGATTTCGGTGGCTCGCCTAGTGATGGACAAAACGCCTCATGTGATGCTTTCGGGAAAAGGAGCGCAGCAATTCGCTTTGGAAAATGGATTTAAACTTGAAAACTTGCTCACGGAAGCATCTCGAAAAGATTGGGAAAAGTGGAAGGAGAAATCGAACTATAAGCCGGTGATTAATATTGAAAATCACGACACGATCGGCATGCTAGCCATTGACGCCAAGGGGCGAGTGGCGGGTGCTTGCACCACTTCGGGAGCAGCATGGAAGATGCATGGCAGAGTGGGGGATTCGCCTATTGTGGGTGCGGGCTTGTTTGTGGATGGTGAAGTGGGCGGAGCGACTGCCACAGGGCTGGGTGAAGCGGTTATCCGCACTGCGGGAAGTGCCATTGTGGTGGAACTGATGCGCAATGGCATGTCGCCCCTCGAAGCTTGCAAGGAAGCTACGCTTCGGATTTACAAACAGCATAAAGGACGCCCCGAGTTTGAATATCTCCAAGTGGGATTTATTGCCATCAATAATGCAGGTGAATATGGAGGTTATAGCTTGCGTAAGGGTTTCAACTATGCCATTTATGACGAAAAAGGAGGCAATCGCTTGGAGGATGCCACGTATTATTACGAAGAATAAAAGTACTCCGCATTGTTTGGATGGGTTGATGCAATTGTTTGCATCAACCTATTTTTTTGTCAGAGGGGTCTGAGTAGTTACCCGAAGGCGGAGAGCTTCGCCAAAAAAACAAACCTCCCCATCTGAATCATCAGGTGGAGAGATTTGTTTGTGGTTATTAATCAGGACTGCATTAATATTCTCCATATTTGAAAGACATATCAGTTCATTAATACTTGCATAATCACGAATATTACCTTTTAAATCAGGGTTAGCACTTCTCCATTGTTTTGCAGTAATGCCAAAAAGAGCGACATTAAGCACATCTGCCTCACTGGCATAAATAATTGACATTTGTTGCTGCGTAAGTTCTTTGGGTATAAGGTTGTGCTTCACTGCATCGGTATGGATGTGATAGTTAATTTTTGATAATTCTCGCTTAGCAGACCAACCCAACAGCTTCTGTTCTTCGGCTTTTAGGCGTTTAAATTCCGTGACAAGATACAATTCAAACTCCGCTGAAATCCAAGCTGCAAATTTGAATGCAATATCAGAATGAGCATACGTACCTCCTCCATATCTTCCTGATTTCGATGTTATGCCTATTGCATTAGTCTCTGTAATCCATTTTTTAGAAGACATCCAAAAATGAGGTTTTGCAGATTCTATTTTAAACCCCTCATAAATGTGGGGTTTAAAATCTGGGTTATTGAGCATCTCCCATAATCCTAGATATTCAATTGTACTATATGTCCTTAACCACAGACTGATTATTTGCGAGGGATTTTCTGAATCTCGAATTTTAGCAATATCTGTCAGTGAAATATAATCTTCCTGATCGCTCTTATAAAAAACAACGTCTGTTCCTTTAACTGTTATTTTAGCCATAATGCACTATTTCTATTCTTGTTCTTTAACCTCTGAAAATCTTTTGAGAAGAATCTATTTGCCTATTCCAACTCCTCGAATAAAGCATGAGAACTCTCTATGAAATCGTCCATAGTTTTTCCTTCATATTTTGACAAGTGCGGATACATCAATTTTCCTTCATTGCTTTCTATTGGATCTAAATCATCTAGGTTCAAAACATCATGCGCTAATTCATGATACATTAGAAAATACCTCATCTGTTTGTTGAAGCTTTTCCATGAAGTTGGATTAATATAGATTTCAATGCGACTATCGTCATTATACCCATAACTTAGACCATGAATATGTGTAACATCCTTTAGTTCGTCAATTTTTGAAAACTTTATAATTTTCACACTAGGTTTTGGCGGAAAAATCCCATACATCTCTAAGTCTCGATAAAACTTTTCCACATAAAACTCAAAATCCTCATTAGACACATATGAGTTATCCACAACAGTCTGATATTCCTCAATACTGGTATCAACTCGTATCAACCAATTAACCACACACGACAGGCATACCAATATAGCTCCAGCAATAAATAACCACTTCACAAATGCTTTGCGTTTCTTTTCTTCTAACGAAATACAAGTCTCTGTGATATTACCTTCCTTTGATAGCGTCCTTTCTTTATCTGTTTTTTCTGATTTTGAACAACTCGGAATTGCATTAATTACCTCACTAAATGCCGGCACGTCAGTAAGTGCTTTCCAATCAGTCATCCCATAGCACCACACAAGTGTCTCTTGAGAAATATTTTGAAGACACAATTCCTCCTTTGAGAAAGGTCCATATTGCTGATTACCATCGGTATAAAAATATTTATCCATTCCTATGTTTATTTATATCTATCAGGAAAGACAACTGTATTTGTAATTAACATACTCAACGAACGAATCTCATTAGGTTTAGTCGCTCCATTCAAAAGACAACTACTTTGAAGTATAATAATTTTATCTTCATAAAAAATATACCAACTATTCATTTCTAAGCATATTGCAATCCCCAAGCGTTCTATTTGACTTTGCATTGTTACAAATAATGCAGGATAACTATCCACTGTTACTACGGAGCTTTCTATAACTTGTGCATCACCTAAAGAAGATTTCATTTCTGCCAAAATACTGCTAATGTAGCTTTCGTCTTGAAGCAATCTGTTACTTTCATTTCTCGAAGTAAATGTTAGATTCTCTTTAGTCATGACAAGGTAAGTATTCCCATCTTTTACAAATTTCTTCACCACATTTGGACGATCTCCCTCTTGAATTTTCCACCCAACAGGTGCTCGCAATTTTAGATTAACCCCTTTTGACTTAGGATGTCCTGCGATACTCACAAAATCTCCAAGTTCTAATCTACTAGGTGCTGAATCTGCTATCCTTGATAATCTATTAGCTGGAGTAGATAACTCTTTCGACTGTATATAAATCTCCAAGATCTTATTTTTACCCTTAAAATACTCATATTTCAAATCTATATCATTCTTATAGGCAATCTCGCCAAAGTTTGATGATTTTAAGTATTCAACTAATTGGCTTCTATTTTCTGCCATTGGAATCCAATTTTGGTCAACATCATAGGTATAATAGAGTGTCCTACCTAAAGCTACGCAACTTCGACAAACAATGCCATCACCTACAACGCCAGCACTTTGTTGATTTATATGCTTAGCAAGTTCCTTAATCTCTGCTTCAGAAAACTGTTGTCCCCAAAGAATTACTGAGTTCAACAAGAAAACAATGAATATTATCCTCCTCATAATCTACTGTTTTGGGTCAAATCCATATTTATTTGCTCCCTTCTGACCTTTCTTAAAAAATAGCCAAAAGATATATAAAGGAATCATCTGCCACCATCCACTTTTCCCAATATCATGACATCGCTTCGCATTCTGAGCGTAAATAAACCATAGCAGCGGCACAAAGGTTAACATCCAAACACTTCCACTATACTGAATTGCTTTAAGAGTTATAAAATAACATATGCAATATAAAATAAATCGTCCGCAATAGATTGTTCTTGAAATTCGACCTTTGAATGAGAATACTGAAACTTCTTCCATTTCACTGCTATCATTTCTTCGACTAGAATTGTCACTTACGATTACTTCTACATTCTTTGGAATTGGTGGTGGCTGTAATTCAAAAAGGACTCTCAATTCTGAAAATTCTCCCGCTTTAGTCCACTCAGAAAGTCCTTCACACCAAACCAAAGTATCTGTGGTGATATTTTCTTGACCGAGCATATCCACATTAAACGGTCCTCGCATTTCATGCCCTTTGGTATAATAATATTTTCTCATACATTAATATATCTACAATTTTAATTTGCCGTTGTTGCCATACCTTGTAATAACACCAAAAGTCTTTTCTCGACTTAATCCATTGGCAGAGGCTATTGAGTCAATTACATTAATCACATAATCGGGTTCAGTCATAAAACGCATATCACCACCAAGCGACTGATACTTTTTCTCGTTATAAGCTCGAACAACCTCTTTTACAACCAACGCATCAAGATTTTCTGAAATAGCAATGTGCGCAAATGTCTCACCACTATACGCAACTAAATCTTGCGATAATTCCTTGTAGTCTATATCCTTCTTTGGCTCGCTAGTTCTGCATGACAAAAAAATAAATGCAGCTACTAATATTAAAATAACATGCTTCATAATTGACCATAAATACTAATTAAAAGGAAAATTATGCATATTACTTGAACGACCCAAACAGCAGCCGAAAATATGGCAGAAACACTTTTGGTAAACAGAGAACTAATCCCTGCAACTACTGCTCCAATTAAAAGAGGTGCTACTAAAGTAAATATTATAGGACCAAGCATCATTCCAAAATTAAAAAAAGCTCCATACCCCGAGGGTTTATAGGTTGCCAATAAATATACCGCTGATGCAACTAGCGATACCAGTGTCCATGTAATCAATTTATTTTTCATATATGCTATTTGAAAATTATCAGCCCAACTGTATAAATTGGCATTGTCGCAAATATACACCAATAATTCAATTCAAGTTGCATTTGCAATCTAAAATCTCAGGGCAAACATTAGAGCGTATTGTTTTCATTGCAATTGCAGCGAAGATATGCGGAGTAGGCACATGGGAAGAGGTAGGAGAATTTGGTATTTGAAGCTAATCGCAGAAAAGATATTTGCGCAGCCATAGGGAAAGAGAACCAAAATCGGAAATTCAGATTTCAGATTCAAAGTGCGCAATGCCAAAATAGGTTTTTGCATATTTCAGATTCAAAGTACTCAATGCCAAAATAGGTTTTTGCATATTTCAGATTCAAAGTACTCAATGCCAAAATTGGAATTGCAGTTTTCAGATTCAAAGTACTCAATGCCAAAATTGGTTTTGCTTATTTCAGATTCAAAATGTGCTTTCCCAATTTTGGTTTTGCTTATTTCAGATTCAAAATGTGCTTTCCCAATTTTGGTTTTGCGTATTTCAAATTCAAAATATGCTTTCCCAAAATTGGTTTTGCGTATTTCAGATTCAAAATGTGCTTTGGGAAAATACCAATGCGAGTAATGTTTTTTCAAAGTGTGCTTACAGTAAGGCAATTAGCGAGCGGTTGTGTTTTTCAAGGAGTTTTGTTTTTTAAATTTTATGCATGAAAAGTAAAAAACAGCTTGTTGTTGCATTAGAATATTTATGATT
>JBKECD010000144.1:0-2650 GCA_047974225.1 Mangrovibacterium sp. | reverse complement strand
TCTTTGGTAGTGCCACTCTGGGTTGTTTTGGAAATGGGAGAGCCTTTGGTAGTGCCACTCTGGGTTGTTTTGAAAATGGGAGAGCCTTTGGTAGTGCCACTCTGGGTTGTTTTGGAAATGGGAGAGTCTTTGGTAGTGCCAATCCCAGTCGTTTTGAAAATGAGAGAAGCTTTTTGCAAGTCATTTTTTCTTTAAAAAAGTAATCTAGGAGACTATCCTTTGACGATTCGCTATACGGAACCATTCTAAATTAAAGGTTTTTATCGGTCAAAATCAGTCGTTTAGAAAAAACTTGGCTCTATGTCGAATACAGTGGGTAAACTTCGCAAGTCCATAGGACTTGACTGTGCATAACCCCCAGATTCATCTGGGGGCATATGCAACAAGGAACTCAAAACTCCAGCGGAGTTTACCCATTTACTCTTGGCAGCTCCCTCCCCCCCCCCAGATGAATCTGGGGGTTATGCACAGTGAACTCCGCTGGAGTTCTGAGTAATCATACCCACTACAAACAGCATAGAGCCTTTTTTTTCAAAACGACTCAACACGGCATGTTGAAAGCTTGTTTTTTCATCTCAGTTGCAGGCTTAGGCGAAGTGTTGAAGATGACTGTTATTTCGCCAACGCTTCCGCTGCTTTCTCACGATATGCACTTTCGCTTTTGGCAATCTGGGTCAATAATGCTCGAGCCTTGCGCTTCTTGCCTTGCTTCATGAGGCTGATGGCTTGCAGCCATTGCGCTTTGTCGTGCTGCAATTTCGCTATTTGTTGATGGTATTGCCCCTCTTCGCTGTGCTCGAAACTTTCAGAATTAATCAGCGTGATGACTTGTTCTAAATCCTGCTGAGCTGCTGTGTGTTGCTCCATGCTGATGTGCTCATAGGCGGCAATAAGCAGGGAGTCAGCCGTATTTCCACTTCGTGGGCTGCTCATCGCTAGTTCGGCATAATAATGTTCGCCGACTTGCTGCATCGAATTATCGGCAAGGAAGAACACGCCCCACAGCAGACAGGCTGCCGCAGCCACGCTCGAGATTGACCAAAGCATGCGTTTGCGTGCTTTTTGGCGTTTTCGGATTTTTTGCTCGGTTTCTTGCAAAATGCGGCGAAGATTCTTCTTTTGAATCGCCAATATGATTTCTTCTTCTAATGTATCTTTCATCTGTTGGAGTTCTTGTGGGTTGAATAGCTTTAGTTTAATTCGGTTTTTCTGATTGTGAGCTTTAGTTTACTCATGCACTTCGACTTTTGGGTCTTCACGCTGTCAGCATTTTTATAGTTCAGCTGAATTGCAATATCGTTGCCGCTTAGACTTTCCCAATAGAACTTATCGAGTAGCGTGCTGCATGGTTCGCCCAGCTTGTCAACAACGGATTGAACTAGGGCATTGCGCTCGGTCTGTTCGCTGTCTTGTTCGTCGCTGAGAAGGGGAGCGTATTTTTCCATAAAATCTTCGTGGGAAAACTTTTCATCTTTACGATTTTTAGCCATGAGTTTAAATTTCCCAATTGCAATCAGATAGGTGCTCAAAGAGCTTGTTAGGTTTTCTGGCGTGAGCTTTCCGCAAGATACATTTTCCCAAAGTACGATGTAAGATTCTTGATAAAGTTCGGAGAGGTAGTCCTCGTTTTTGGGCGCATATTTTCGAATCGTGCCGAAGAATTTCGCACGGTATTTGTCGTAAAGCCTACTGCTTGCTCGCTCATCGTTTTGCTGCAAGGCTAAAATATATTCTTTGTCGGTCATTGTTTTTTGAATATTCGTTGGTTGGATAGTGAGGCTGGGCTCTCCACCATGATGCTTTGAGGCATGGGGATATAGCTCGATAATAGTTGTTGTGTTCGTTGTTGAATCTCGCTCAGCGATAGGCTGCTGATTTCGCTTCGCTGTGCATAGAGGGCATAGGATAAAGAGCCGAAATGCTGCCCCTCGATGCGGCATTCATAGTTGTTCATATAGGGTTTGCAGGCGGAAATCACCACCCAATCAATCGGCATGAGTTTGCTTTGGGCATTTGTCTGTTGTGGAATTTCAAACTTATTGCTCACGCCACGCATCACCGTTTCGTCCTCATCTTCAGCGCGCGAACTGTCGCCACTGTGGCAAGCGTCCACCACCACAATCAGGCTGCCGCTCGCTCCAATCTGCTGCTTAATGTTGCTCAGCAATCCATTGATTTCATCGTCTGCCAAATGATTTTCGCCCTCATATTTTCCTTTCGCATAGACTTTTTGCGCATCATAGGGAATCCACGCTTCGTCCCAGCCATCCGCTTCATCGCCAGTCCAATTGCTCATCTGCTGCCCATGTCCCGAGAAATGGATATAGACCCAATCTCCCTGCTCGGCAGTTTGAGCGAGCTGTTGAAATTGCTGAATGATGTTTGCCTTTGTTGCCTCTTGATTGCGCAGACTGATTATTTCGGACTTCGTCCAGCCGATTTCCTGCAAGAGTTCCGATGTGATTTCGAGGTCATTATCGCCATGAATAGTTGCCCAACCACTTTCCGCAGGATAAGCCCCAATGCCAATGAGCAGTGCCCGCTTGGTCTGTGCGCTCAGCGATAGGGTGGCGAGCGATAGGAAGAGCAGTGTGATGTATGGCTTCATGCGTATTTTCATTTTGCAAATGGCTATACTATATATAGTATG
>JBKECD010000137.1:0-34912 GCA_047974225.1 Mangrovibacterium sp. | reverse complement strand
TTGGTTGAGGTGTCAACGAATCAATAAATTGTTCGATAAGCTCTTTTTTATTGCGGAGTTCCACACTGGAATCAATGGCTTTGCTGATACTGATAACAATTTCCTTGTCTTTTAAATGACCTTCGTGGTACTTCTTAATGAGTGCGAGGATATAATCAATGTTGATTTCGACCTGTTTCATCAGCTCCATTTCAAAGACTATATCATCATTTACATTTTCGTTGTCGCCTTTGCTTTTGCCTCTGAAATCGTTGTAAAGATTGATATACATGCTGTGATAATCCTGTACATCTCTTTCCGAAAGTATTTCATTGCCTGAAAATTCATCGAATGTGGAAAGTATGTTTTTCACTTTCAGAATGGCACTGTAAAGCTTGATAAATTCTTTTTGGTTTTGTTCTCCGATAATGGAGCCTCCCCCGACCCCTCCAAAGGAGGGGAGAGAATACTTTTGCACAAGTTCTGCAATAAGCTCTTCGTAACCTCTTATTTGTTTGCCATCATCGGTTTTGTAGCCGTTGTAATATTCATCGTAAGTTTTGAGTAAAACCACTCCTCCGGCTTCTTTGTCGCCAAACAGTGCAATACTCTCGTTAGTGGCTTTTTCGAGATTGCGGAAGCAAATAATATTTCCAAAGGTTTTGACCGTGTTCAGAATGCGGTTTGTGCGTGAATAGGCTTGTAAAAGCCCATGCAAACGCAGGTTTTTATCTACCCAAAGGGTATTTAAAGTAGTTGCATCAAAACCAGTAAGGAACATGTTTACCACAATCAACAAGTCTATTTCACGATTTTTCACTCGTTCGGACACATCTTTATAATAGCTTTGGAACTTTTCACTTGAAGTATCAAAGTTCATTTTAAATATCTTATTGTAGTCCTGTATTGCCGATTCGAGAAAGTCCCGTGAGCTTTGGTCTAAAAGGCTGGTATCTTCAAGGTTTTCATCATCAATGATTCCGTTTTCGGGGTCTTCATTCACACCAAAACTGTAAATGGTTGCTACCTTTAACTGTTTGTCGCTTGGCAATCCCATCATTTGTTTTTGAAACTCGGTGTAATATTTCTTGGCTACTTCGATAGACGAAACGGCAAAAATGGAATTAAAACCAGCCAATCGGCGGTCTTTTAACTGGTAGAAACTATTGCGTTTTGTTTTCTGGTCGAAATGTTCACGGATATACTTTACAATATTGCTTATTCGCTCCGGTGCCGATAATGCCCGTTCACGGTCAATGTTCCATACTTTTTCGTCCTGTATGTTTTCCTGTTCCTTCATGGTGCTGATATAGTCAATACGGAACGGAAGTACATTTTTATCGGTAATGGCATCGACAATGGTATAGGTGTGCAATTTTGCACCGAATGCCTGTTCGGTAGTGCGTAAATCGGCACGGCTGTTACTGCTTGAATTAACGGCAAAAATTGGCGTTCCTGTAAAGCCGAACAGGTGATATTTTTTGAATGTTTTTGTAATGGCTGTGTGCATATCGCCAAACTGTGAGCGGTGGCACTCATCGAAAATTATAACGATATGTTGACTAAAAACATAGTGGTTTTTCTGTTTTTTAATCAGTACAGAAAGCTTTTGTATGGTGGTAATGATAATGTTTGCTTTGGGGTCTTCCAATTGCTTTTTCAGAATGGCAGTATTGGAATTGCTGTTTGCAGCCCCTTTCTCAAACTTATCGTATTCTTTCATGGTTTGATAGTCGAGGTCTTTTCTATCCACCACAAACAGCACTTTTTCAATAAATGGCAATTTACTTGCCAGTTGAGCGGTTTTAAACGAAGTGAGTGTTTTGCCGCTTCCGGTGGTGTGCCAGATATAACCACCACCCTGAACAGTACCAAAAGATTTGTAGTTGTTTGAAACCTTTATTTTATTCAAAATACGCTCGGTAGCTACAATTTGGTAAGGTCGCATTGCCAACAATAATTTGTCGGAAGTGAAAACACAGTATTTAGTAAGCAGATTGAGCAAAGTGTGCTTTGCGAAAAAGGTGCGCCCGAAATCCATTAAATCAACAATCGTGCGGTTATTGGCATCAGCCCACCACGAAGTAAATTCATAGCTATTGCTGGTGCGTTTGCCCTTTTTTACAGCACCATCGCCCAGCTCCCTGATATGCGTAAAGCGGGTGGTATTGCTGTAATATTTGGTGTAAGTGCCGTTTGAAATTACGAAAAGTTGCACATACTCAAACAAACCGCAACCAGCCCAAAACGATTCACGGTTGTATCGGTTTATCTGATTAAATGCCTCTTTAATGTCAACGCCCCGTTTTTTAAGCTCGATATGTACCAATGGTAAGCCGTTTACCAACACTGTAACATCGTAGCGATTGGCACGCTGCCCATTGTCAACCGCATATTGGTTAATCACCTGTAAACGGTTGTTGTGGATATTGGCTTTATCAATGAGATAGATATTTTTTACTGTGCCATCGTTACGGGTAAGCAGTTGGATATGGTCTTCCTGTATAATGGTTGTTTTTTCCTCAATGCCGTTGTTTTGGTTCGCAATTTTGCCTTTGAAAAACTGTTCCCATTCCGAATTGGTAAACTGATAGTTATTCAGGGCTTCTAATTGCAGGCGCAAGTTGGCAATCAATTCGTCTTCCGAAGTGATAGGCAAATAATCGTAAGCCTGTGTTTGAAGCTGCTCAATAAATGCTTTTTCGAGGTCTGCCTCACTCTGAAAAGTAGTTTCCTTGCGGTAGAGCGGTTGATATTCGGCTACTACCGTACTTTCGGGGGATTCTGTGATTATGTTGTACTGGCTCATAGAGGTAAAAAGTAAAAGGTAATAAGTAAGATTAACGACCTAATTTTGTTTTCATTGATTTCACAGAAGCAATGAGCATTTTTATGAGTTCGTTACAATCCGTATTGATATTGTTGTATTCGGTGTCTGATAAATATTCTGTTTTGTGAAGAAGGTCGAGCCAATAAGCTGATTCGGCAGCTTCTTTAAGTGCAATACTTGTTTTGCTCAAATAGTCTGCATCTGAAATGGCAAACTCTTGTTCAGCCAAATTTGCCCCAATGCTTGTGCCTGACCTCAACAACTGTTTTGACATTACAAATTCTTTTTTCTCGTCTATGAGATATTTGTACAATCGAATAACACGGATTGCAAAACTTCTTGACTTATCACGAACAATGCTTTTACTCATAATTTATTCAGTTAATAGTTAACAAGTAAAAGGTAACAGCTTTTTTACCTTTTACTTTTTACCTTTTATCTCGCCTCAAAACTCAAAAGTTTCGAGCGGTAATACTCGTATTGCTTTCTTCTCGCCTTGATTTCGGCAGGCAAACCTTGCGATATATCGTTTACTAAAGCATCGAATTTATCTAATATACCTACAATGCGTTCTTGTTCAGCAAGAGGGGGTATGGGGATTTGAACTTTGTTTAGCATTCCGTATGAAACAAACGGCTGAGAACCGCTATGAGCCATTGAAATAAAATCTTGCAACAATAGTAGATAATAGCCATATTGAGGAATAATAATATCCGACCTCAATTTGCAAATCACACCATTGTAAGTCACAAAATGCTTTCCTTTACCCCAATTCACAATTCCAGCATATGCTCCAATATGCCCAATAACAGGGGAATCTTCACTATTATATTCATTATGAGAACCGACAATACCATTACTTCCATAGACCGGATATTGACCTCCAATCGTTGGAATTGTATTGCCTGTTCCATATTTGAAGTCATAAATTTCGCCCAACTCTTTATACTCCACCCCTTTCCCCTCAAAACACAATAGTTGGTCGCGGTAGTATTTATATTGGGCGCGACGCGCCTCCAGCTCCGCCTCCAGCGTAGTGAATTTGTCGAGAATGGTTACTATCTCTTGTTGAATGGGGAGAGGGGGAAGGGGGATTTGAAAACCACTCATTATTTGGGCATTTAAATTATTTATTGTTGTAGTATTTAAAGCAGATTCTAAATATTTTGAGAAGTTTTGTCCAATTAACAAATGAAATAAAAACCGACTATCTAAATCGTAGATTGTTCTTAAAACAGCCATAAATCCACCAAAAGCATAATCTAAATCCTCAAAAATATAGGCTACTTTGCCAATATGGTCTTTACTTCCACTCGCAGCACAAATCAAAATATCATTTTGTTTTAATTTTTGATTTTCTTTTACCTTAACTGAATTAGAAACAATTTTCACATCATTAAAATTCAACGTATTGGTTTTTAATGATATATTATTTGCTCTTAACACTTTTATTCCACTTACATCGTCAGTTTCATCCTTCTTGCTGTAAGTTATTCCTCTAAAATACTCACAAACCTCTCCCAATTTCTTAAACTCTACCCCATCAGGGCAATATTGTTGTATAAGTTCTTCTATTTTATTCATTTCGCTGTATTAGTTGTTTTAGTTCTTCTTCGCTGGGCAGGTAAGTCATATACTGCGAGGCGAAAATTTGTTTGTTGTCTTCGGGCAAGGTGTATTTAACCACTGCCTCGTTTTTGTCGGCACAAAGCACAATGCCCACAGGCGGGTTATCGCCGGGCGGCATCAGTTCGCGGGTGTAGAAGTTTACATACATCTGCATCTGCCCCAAATCGGCGTGTGTAAGGTGGTCGGCTTTGAGGTCAATCAGTACAAAGCAGCGAGCAAGGTAGTTGTAAAACACCAGGTCGATATAAAAATGCTGGTTGTCGAACGAAATTCGTTTCTGCCTTGCCACAAACGAGAACCCTTTTCCCATTTCGAGCAGGAAGTGTTGCAACTTGCCGATAAGCATTTGTTCCAAGTCGTTTTCGAGAAAATGCTCACCCTGAGGTATGCCAATAAATTCGAGTATATAGGGGTCGCGTATAATTTCACGAGGTTGCAGCACAACAGTTTCTTGTTGCTTTATTTCGTTGCGAACGGTTTCTTTATCGTTGCTGGCAAGCAAACGCTCGTAAAACAGGGTATTTATTTGTCGTTCGAGCTGTCGAACACTCCAGTTTTCACCAACACACTCATTTATATAAAACTCACGGGCTTTTTCACTTTGCACTTTTACCAATGTGCGGCAATGCGACCAGCTCAATCTGTCACACAGTGTGTGATAAATTGGAAAGCTCAGATAAAACTGCCTCATGTACCGCAAGTTTGTTGCAGTAAACCCATTGCCATACTCATTAACTAAACGGGCTGACAGGTCGTTAATGCTGTTCTTTCCGTACTCTGCCCTTTGCTCTCCCTTTTGTTCATGCTCAACAATGTATTTGCCAACATTCCAATAGGCTTGTACCATAGCAGAATTTACGGTACGGCTTATTTTTGAGCGGGCTTCATCGAGTACAGCTTTGATTTGTGAAAACAAAGCCTCATTATCGTAAGTAGGTTTTAGCTTACTCATAAACTGTGTTGTTTAATGTTTTTCTTACCATTTTCGTGAGGTTACGAAAATGGTCTTCAATTTTGCTTTTAAATGTCTGGAATTGCAAAGCAGTTGTTCGGAAATCCCGAACAACTGAATTTGTCACGCACTGCGTAGCGAATTGTGAAACATTAGTGTTTGTTCGGAAAAACCGAACTACCACAACTTGTCGGAAATTCCGACAGGTTCTATCTTGTTCTTTGATTCTTTCATGCCGAAACTCCTTCCAAGTCTGCTACAATTGCATCAATAGCCGTGCGAAGCTTATTTTGGCGAGCAACAATCGTTTCTATCTCGGCATTCAGCTTGGTAATATCTATTTCTTCCCGTGTATCTTCCGGCTCCACATAACTGCTTATTGCAATATTGTAGTCGTTTTCGGCAATACTACTATTAGGAACTAAGCAGGCAAAATGGTCTTCGTCTTTACGATCAATAAAAGCATTAAGTATTCGCTTACGGTTAGCATCACTCAATTTATTCTTGTTTCCACCACGCACAAACTCGGCAGAAGCATCAATAAACAGAGTCGCATTGTCCTTTTTACTTTTCTTCAGCACAATTATACAAGTGGCAATCGATGTTCCGAAAAACAAATCGGGCGGAAGCTGAATAACCGTGTCAATGTAATTATTATCAATCAAATATTTTCGGATTTTTTGCTCTGCACCGCCCCGATACAAAACGCCTGGAAACTCAACAATCGCAGCCGTACCCGAAGTGGATAGCCACGAAAGCATGTGCATTGTAAATGCCAAATCGGCTTTACTTTTTGGCGCAAGCACACCTGCTGGCGAAAAACGAGGGTCGTTAATCAAAAGCGGGTTTGCATCACCTTCCCATTTAATAGAATATGGAGGATTTGAAACAATGCAATCGAAAGGTTCATCATCCCGATGTTTGGGTTCGGTAAGCGTGTCGCCGTGGGCAATATCAAATTTTTCGTAATTAATATCGTGCAGGAACATGTTGATACGGCAAAGGTTGTAGGTGGTAATGTTGATTTCCTGACCATAAAAGCCCTGCCGAACATTTTCTTTACCTAATACTTTAGCAAATTTCAACAACATTGAACCAGAACCACAGGCAGGGTCGTAAACCTTGTTTACCTGTTTTTTACCTACAACCGTAATTTCGGCAAGCAACTCGGAAACCTCTTGAGGGGTAAAAAATTCACCTCCTGATTTACCTGCATTGCTGGCGTACATGGTCATTAAAAATTCGTAAGCATCGCCAAAAAGGTCGTTGGTGTTGTCCTGATAATCGCCCAACTCCAAGCCCCCGATTGAGTCTATAATTTTGACTAAAGTTTCATTTCGTTTTTGAACTGTAGCCCCAGCTTGTTACTGTTTACATCAATATCGTCAAACAAGCCTTTCAGGTCGTCTTCGCTTTCAGTGCCTTTGGCAGAGTTTTCTATATTTTTGAAAACATTGCTCAATGTTTCATTGAGATTGGCATCATTCTTGGCTTTGTACCGAACATTCACAAATAGCTCCGAAGGCAAAATATAAAAGCCTTTTTCTTTTACAGTATCGGCTCTTCCAAATTCAGCATCTTTATCGGAAATTTTGGTGTAATCAAAATTTTTGTTTCCTGTACGCTGTTCTTCTTTATTGATATATGAGGTAAGGTTTTCAGAAATAAACCTGTAGAACAACATGCCCAGCACATAGGATTTAAAATCCCAACCGTCAACACTGCCTCGTAAATCGTTTGCTATTTGCCAAATGGTACGGTGAAGTTCTTCCCGTTCTTGTTCTTTTGTCATATTATAATATTAATTTATTTATTTTCTTCTTCAAAATAGAGCGTATAGAATATCAAGAGTCTTAAAGGGACTTCTACCAAAAAGTTGTAAAATATGAGACATATAACCAAGGAACAAAGATATACAATTTCTGTAATGCTGGAGCAAGGAGATAGCAGAAAAGAGATTTGCGCAGCCATTGGAAAAGACAAATCTGTATTAAGGGAACTTCTAAAAATTAGCTGTTAGGTCATTTTGATTTTATGAGAGATAGATTTGGGGCTAATTTCTAATAGCGTCCCAGATATTTTTATTTTGTGCAGCTTCGCCCCATCGGGGCGGAATCCTAGTAGCCCCAGATTTCAATCTGGGGTGAGAATGTCAACAAACACAGGCGTGCCGTAGGTACGCTATCTTAAATTGTTATACTGTACCTACGGCACGGTGGTTACCCTTAATTCCAAACCCCAGATTGAAATCTGGGGCTACCTAGATTACGTCCCTAGCGGGACGAGCTGTGTCTCTCTAATTTTATTTGGGACGCTATTATAAAAATACAGCAATATACACAATATATTCATTCGTTAAATTCTATTCAAAACACCTCAACACGCTGTTCCTATTCATCTTACGCCAATATTCCCCTATGACATCATGCTTTCTTTGCGAAAGATTGCTTTACTGCACGATGCAGACACCGAATCTTTCACAAAGAAAGACCTACTGCACGATGCAGCAACCCAATCTTTCGCAAAGAAAGACTCACTGCACGATGCAGTAACCCAATCTTTCGCAAAGAAAGACCTACTGCATCGTGCGGCAAGCCTCTCTTGTTAATATTATTTCACAATACAGCCGTGCAAACTACTCATCTTTCGCAAAGATTGGCAGTCTGCACGGTATATTTATGCATAGCGAGCGACTAGATGCGGTGAAAACTTCCCGACACAAGTTTTCTAACTCGCCAGATGGCAACCATCCTTGGGAGATGCAGCGATCGCCCCAAATATTTTCATCCGATTCACCGCAAACTCGCAAACTAGACCTATTTATATTACCTTTGCACAAACGAAATAGCCCCTCCTAGCCGAAGTATGGGGAGATTGGAGGGGGCTAAAAAAAACAGAAATGGAAGAAGTGAACATCGACATCCTAGAGCTGACGCTGCCCAAATACTTGAAAGATGACCTCAAGGCTTTGCAGAAAGGGCGAGAAAATCAATCTTCATTGCTCGATTGCCTGTATAATGAGGTGCAAGGTTCAATCAACAGTGCGCTTTATAGCTACGAGATTACGGCTTCCGAAGCGGCACTATTGCGCAAAAAACATTTAGGAATAGAACCATGAACGAATTAATCGACTTTTCAAGCGCAAAGATTAATCCACTGCGTATGTATGGCGGGGCTAATGGCACTAAAATCGGGGTGGCATTTGAGGGCGAAACCTATATGCTGAAATTTGCGCCCAAAGCGAATAAAAACAACGAACTAAGCTATGCAAATAGCTGCATCAGTGAATATGTGGCTTGTCATATTGTGAAAAGCTTAGGTGTTGAAGTGCAAGAAACACAATTAGGAACTTATCAGCACAAAATGGTGGTGGCGTGCAAAGATTTTCAGTCTGACGGCTTTGTTTTAAGTGAATTTGCACACCTCAAAAACACCATCATTGATAGCGAACAAAACGGCTATGGCACCGAGCTTAACGATATTTTAGACACCATCAGCCAACAACAAATTTACTCGCCTGCAAAGCTCGAAGATTTCTTTTGGCGTATGTTTGTCATTGATGCTTTTCTTGGGAATTTCGATCGGCACAATGGCAATTGGGGCTTTCTAATCAACCACCAAAGCGGAGTTGCTCAAATTGCTCCAATCTATGATTGCGGTTCGTGCCTATACCCTCAAATTGATGAATCAAAAATGAAACTCGTGATGGATAATCCTTCCGAAATGGAGGAGCGTATCTACACCTACCCCACTTCCGCTATCAAAAACGAGCATAAAAAGATTAATTACTTTCAATTCTTAGTCGAAACAAAACATGAAGGGTGCATCCGTGCGCTATCCGACATCTCGTCGAGCATCAATCTAAATCAGATTAATGAAATCATCGACAACACGCCCAGGATTTCAGAGCTACACCAAGCTTTCCTGAAGTTTGTCATCAAAGAACGTAAAGAAAAGCTAATCGACCTCGCCATGCAAATGCGAGGGGGACAAAGAAAATAACTATTTATATTACCTTTGCAGGAAAGAAATAGCCCCTCCTAGCCTCCCCAAGGGGGAGGGACGCAATGCTGAACGATTAAATTTAATGCTTCTTGCGCTCCCCCTTGGGGGAGTTGGAGGGGGCTAAAACATAAAAAATGAAACGAGTAGTAATAGGATTATCAGGTGGCGTGGATTCGAGTGTGGCTGCCTATCTTTTGAAAGAACAGGGCTATGAGGTCATCGCACTTTTCATGATTAATTGGCACGACCGCACAGGTGCGCTCACTGGTCAATGCACTTGGGAAGACGATGCACTGATTGCGGAAATGGTGGCGAAGAAGCTTGATATTCCGTTTCACATTGTGGATTTGAGCGACCACTACAAGAAACGTGTGGTGGATTATATGTTTGATGAATACAGCAAGGGACGCACGCCCAACCCTGATGTGCTCTGCAATCGGGAGATTAAATTCGATATTTTCATGGATGAGTGCATGAAGCACAAGGCAGATTTTGTGGCTACGGGGCATTATTGTCAGAAAGCGGAGTTTGAACACCAAGGCGAGATGATTTATCAACTGCAAGCCGGAGCCGACAATAATAAAGACCAAAGCTATTTCCTTTGTCAGCTCAATCAGCATCAGCTCAGCAAGGCGTTGTTTCCGATTGGTCATTTGCAGAAACCTGAGGTGCGGAAGATTGCTGCCGAGCAAAACTTGCCCACTGCCACTCGCAAAGACTCGCAAGGGATTTGCTTTGTGGGGAAGGTGGATTTGCCCACCTTCTTGCAGCAACAGCTGGAAGCCAAAACGGGCAATGTGATTGAAATTCCTGCGTCCTTCATGGAGAAGAAAAAGGCGGTGGAAAAATCCACGGACAACTTCAAGAAGCTTTGCTTCGCCTTTCCCTATAAGCCTTGGAATGGCAAGGTGATTGGCGAACATCGGGGGGCGCATTTCTATACGATTGGTCAGCGCAAGGGCTTGAATATTGGCGGACATGAAGAGCCGCTTTTTGTGCTCGCCACCGATGTGGAGCGCAATATTATCTATGTGGGCGAAGGCACAGAACACCCCGGTTTGTATCGCTATGGACTGTTTATTGATGCTTCTGAAATGCACTGGATTCGTGAGGATTTGAAAATGGCAGTGGGCGAAGAACGAGCCTATGACTTGCGGATTCGCTATCGCCAACCGCTCGAAAAAGCCACGCTTTATTGCCGAGAGGAAGGCACATATATTCTCTTCGAGGAAGAGCAACGCGGCATCACCGCTGGGCAGTTTGCTGCATGGTATGAAAATGGGGAATTGATTGGCTCGGGGGTGATTAAGTAAGCCCCCTCCGACTCCCCCGAGGGGGAGAGATTGAACGCACAATATCATATCGAGGATATCCTCGATATGATAAAAAACACATAGAACCATTTTCGTGAGGTCACGAAAATGGTCGAACTACCTAAGAAATAACAACTCAGTGCTTCTACCCTCCCCCTCGGGGGAGCTGGAGGGGACTAAAAAATAAAATCATGATAAAATCAATGACCGGCTATGGCAAATCGGAACTAGAAACGCCACGCCAAAAAATAATTATTGAGGTGAAGTCGCTCAACAGTAAATCTATTGACTTGAGCACACGCATTTCGCCTGCCTATCGCGATAAGGATATTGAAATTCGCAAAATCATTGCGGAAAAGGCTATTCGTGGGAAAGTGGATTTCTCACTCTATGTGGAATCGGCTGCTGGCGCAAGCAAAACCATCATCAACACCGAAGTGGTGAAGGCTTATTTGGAGCAACTCCAATCCATGAATCAGCAAATGCGCACACCCGAAATTGAAGCAACCTTGCTTTCAGCAGCATTGAAACTTCCCGATGCGCTGACCACCGAAACGGAAAGTGCCGATGAAAACGAATGGGAAAGCATCGAAGCGGCAATTCTCGAAGCTTTGGAGGCTTTCAACGAGTTTCGAGCGCAAGAGGGCATGTCTTTGTCTGATGACTTGACAGGCAACATCAACCGCATCATGCAGTTGCTTGAAGAGGTTGCTCCTTTTGAGACACAGCGCATTGCCAACATCAAGCAACGCCTCACCGATGGGCTGAAAGATTTGGAACAAAGCGGCAAGGTGGACCAAAATCGCTTTGAGCAAGAGTTGATTTTCTATATCGAAAAACTCGACATCAACGAAGAAAAAGTGCGTCTGGCGCAGCACTGTCGCTATTTCCTCGAAACCATGGCGAGCGATGAAGACGGTGTAGGCAAGAAGCTCGGCTTCATTGCACAAGAGATTGGTCGTGAAGTGAACACCCTCGGCAGCAAGTCGAATGAAAGCAATATGCAGCGCATTGTGGTGCAGATGAAAGATTCTCTCGAACGCATTAAGGAGCAAGTGCTGAATGTGTTATAAAAGCCCCTCCCAACCTCCCCGAAGGAGAGGAGCTAAAACCACAAATATAAAGGGGACTTCTAAAAATTAGTTTTAAACTGGGGAGGCTGCTAAATACAGCTGTTGTTCATTTTGTTTTCTGAGCGTATCTTTTGCACTAATCTCTTAAACCATAGCTCGCTATGCTTTGGCGAAATTAGCCCAAAATCTATCTCTCATAAAATCAAAATGACCTAACAGCTAATTTTTAGAAGTCCCCTAAACTAAATTAAACTCTGCCTCTATCCCTCCCCCTCGGGGGAGTTGGAGGGGGCTTCAACATTATGAAAGGCAAACTCATCATATTTTCAGCCCCATCGGGCTCGGGCAAGACTACGATTGTAAAGCACTTGCTTCAACAGAATTTGGGATTGGAATTTTCAATCTCAGCCACCAGTCGTGCAGCTCGGCACACCGAAACGCACGGCAAAGACTATTATTTTCTCTCTCCTGAGGAGTTCAAAAACAAAGTCGATGCCGACGAATTTCTCGAATGGGAGGAAGTCTATCAAGGCACTTGCTATGGCACTCTGAAAGCCGAAGTGGAGCGCATCCGCAATCAAGGCAAACACGTACTCTTCGATGTGGACGTGGTGGGCGGTGTCAATATTAAAAAGTATTATGCCGATGAAGCTCTTGCGGTGTTTGTGCAACCGCCCTCGGTGGAGGAACTCGAACGACGCTTAAACGGTCGAGGCACTGATTCGGCAGAAGTGATTCAGAAGCGCATCGACAAAGCGGAATACGAACTCAGTTTTGCGTCAAAGTTCGACTATGTGCTCATCAACGACCAATTGGAAGTGGCATTGCAAGAGGCGGAAGAAGTGATTGAGAAGTTTGTGGGAAACTCTAAGGGGTTTTAAAATTCAAGGAGTTTAAAAAAAAACAGAAACTACATCAGCATACAAAATATTTATACCTTTGTAGATATAAACCAAGTTCAACACCATTAACAACCAAAGACAATGAACACAAAAGCAAACTATCTAAGTCTATTAGCTGATTTCAAGATAAAGCGTGCCGTTATCTATGGAATCAACAAAATCGGAATTTTCGGTTCGGTGGCAAGAAATGAACAGACAAGTCAAAGTGATGTGGATATTTATTACGAAGGCAATTCATTAAGCCTATTTAAAACTGCGGCACTCAAAGAAGAGTTAGAGAATTTATTACATTGCCCTGTTGACTTGGTGCGACTAAGAGAAAGTATGAACGCTAGCTTGAAGACTAGAATTGAAACGGAGGGTGTCTATGTATGACAAGAAATTAGCTCTAGAAACTATTTCACTGATTGTCGAGAATCTAGTCATTGTTCAACAACGAACAGAACACATTGATTCAACTGATGACTTTATCTCTTCTGCACAAGGCATGATTTTATTAGATAGCGTCTGCATGAAATTAGTGGCAGTTGGTGAAAGTATCAAAAATCTCGATAAGCTGACACATAAAGAACTACTGATTCAATATCCACAAGTAGCTTGGAAGCAAGCTATGGGAATGCGTGACATCATTGTTCATCATTATTTTGACATTGATGCGGAACAAATTTTCGACACACTAAAAGAAGACATTCCCCTGTTGCTTCACACTTTAACTGAAATGAAAGCAGAAATAAGCCAAACAATCTAATGCCTAAAATCGCACTCTACTTCGGCACATTCAATCCCATTCACATTGGGCACATGGCGATTGCCAACTATATGTTGGAGTTTAGCGATGTGGAACGACTGTGGTTCATCATCTCGCCGCAAAGTCCGTTTAAGCAAAATCAGAATTTGCTCGACAACTATCAACGACTTGAGATGGTGCACCGTGCCATTGGCGACAATCCGAAGTATCGAGCGGTCGATATTGAATTTAAACTCCCGATTCCCTCCTACACGGTCGACACCCTCGCCCACCTTGCGGAGCAATATCCTGAGCATGAGTTCTACCTCATCATGGGCGAAGATAATCTGCAACACCTCAACAAGTGGAAGAATTACGAAGTGATTCTGGAGCATCATCACATCCTCGCCTACCCTCGTCCGGGCAGCCACACGCCTGAAGAGTTTCAAAATCATCCACACATTCATTGCGTGGAAGCACCGCTGATGGAGCTTTCTTCATCGTTTATCAGAAATGCCATTGCTGAAGGCAAAGACGTGCAACACTTTTTGCCACATGGGGCGTGGGAATATTTAGAAGAGATGGGGTTTTATCGAAGATAAGCCTAAACATAAATACCCCTCACAAAGAATACACTGCAATCAAAGCCAATCTTTTTCAAGAAATGACATTATGCGAAATAAATACAGTTGCACTATTCGACTACTGAGTTAAACTTGGTTAATAATTAGCAATCCAAATCTTTATCAAACAGCAGATTAAACCGATTATTACGCCTTGTGAAAAATAAACCATAAACAATTATTATAAGAATAATCGTAGCTTTGTAGCGTGAAAATAGAGCAATTTTACCCCTATTAGGATTAACATATACAATTAAAAACATAACAAACTATTAATTTTCAATGCAATAATCAACGATAAACCATCGCAACCGCATTTAAACACATCAAAAAACACTATGCAAACACAAGAATTTAACCAATCAATCATCGAGCTACAGCAAAATCTTCATAATTTTGCCTTAAGCCTGACATCTAGCGAAGAGAAAGCTCAAGACCTCACACAAGAAACAATGCTAAAAGCATTGTCGTATCGCGATAAATTTCGAGACGACACCAACCTCAAAGCGTGGCTGTGCACTATCATGAAAAACACATTCATCAACCAGTATCGCAAAGATAGTCGCCACATGAACATCTTAGAAGGAGCCAATAATGAGTTTGAGAAAAAAATATCAGAGAGCCAACAATTTCCATCTGCTGATGTTTTCTATTCGAGCAATGAAATCAATCAAAAGATAAATGCACTAGGAGACGACTTCAGAATACCATTTACCATGTTCGTGGAAGGATATAAATACCAAGAAATTTCCGACGTGCTCGAACTACCGCTCGGAACAGTGAAGAGTCGCATCTTTCTGACTAGAAAAAAATTAAGCGAACAACTTCCAGAGTATCACGAAGAATATATTTAATTGCACCACACATCACAAAAAAAGCCTTGAGGATTCGTCCTCAAGGCTTTTTTTGTGATGAACGATTGCGACATCGGAATGTTTCGCACCAAACGTCCATTCGTGAACTTTTGTAAAAAAACGCTACTTCCCTATTGTCGGCTTACTTCTCATTTAACAATCAAGTATTTAACACGACTCAACCTCGTAATACACCTATTACCCATATAAAATCAGTTGAATTTGAAAGAAAAAAGTTTAATTTCAGCCACTCAAGCACATTTTTTGATGCAAAACCTTTGAAATTTTTAACGCCAAAAGCCTTGCTACAACGCTTTTCTACTCTAATTTTACGTGCAGAAAATTAATAACATTATTATATCGAAATGGAACAATCAATTGACATTCGCGAACTGAACGAAAAAATCCAACGAGAGAGCTCGTTTGTGGATTTGATTAACATGGAAATGAGCAAAGCTATCGTGGGGCAAAAGCACTTGGTGGAAAGCCTGATGATTGGTTTGCTTTCGGGCGGACATATTCTCTTGGAAGGTGTGCCGGGATTGGCAAAAACGCTTGCCATCAACACGCTGGCGAACACCATCACCGCTAAGTTTGCCCGCATTCAGTTTACACCCGACTTGCTGCCTGCCGACCTTTTGGGTACACTTATATATAGTCAGAAAACGGAAGAATTCCAAATCAAGAAAGGACCAATCTTCACCAACTTCGTGCTAGCCGATGAGATTAACCGGGCGCCTGCCAAAGTGCAGTCCGCCTTGCTCGAAGCGATGCAAGAGCGTCAAGTAACGATTGGCGACACTACTTTCAAACTCGATGAGCCTTTCCTCGTCATGGCAACCCAAAACCCCGTAGAGCAAGAAGGAACGTATCCACTTCCCGAAGCACAAGTTGACCGTTTCATGCTTAAAGTCATCATCGACTATCCCAAGCGTGAGGAGGAGCGATTGATTATTCAGCAAAATCTCTTGAAACAATATCCACAAGCCAATGCGGTGGTTACACCCGAGCAAATCATCAAAGCTCGTGAGGTGGTGAATGAAGTGTATTTGGATGACAAAATCAGCAAGTACATTGTCGACATTGTCTATGCCACACGTGAGCCCGAAGCTTGCAAGCTCGAAAAATACACCGACATGATTTCTTTCGGTTGCTCGCCCCGTGCCAGCATCAGTTTGGCGAAAGCAGCGAAAGCCTATGCCTTCATCAAGCGCAGAGGCTATGTGATTCCCGAGGATGTGCGTGCCGTGAGCATGGACGTGCTTCGCCACCGCATCGGATTGAGCTATGAAGCCGAAGCCAACAACATCACCACCGAAGAAATCATTACAGAGATTTTGAACACGGTGGAAGTACCTTAGGGAGTTATGAGTTATGAGTTATGAGTGGCAGGGTTGCTATATAGAGACGCACGTCCGTGCGTCTTGAATCAATAATAACGATAACCCTGAAAGCCCCATAGGGGCGGCATGAAAAATACCAATTTTCAGTCGGCTACAAATTGTAGCCAGTTGAAAATAACACTGACAGACGACATATTAAATATTAGTAACCCTCATAATATGACAAAAGAAACCGCAATAAGATTATTTCAAGAACACCAAGTGAGGGTTCATTGGGATGCTGACCTTGAGAAATGGTATTTTTCGATAATTGATGTCATTGCTGTTCTTACAATGAATGAACGACCTCGCAAGTATTGGTCTGACTTAAAACAAAAGCTAAAAAAGGAAGGTAGTCAACTGTCCGATTTTATCGGACAGTTGAAAATGCAATCTTTAGATGGCAAGATGAGATTGACCGATGTGGCAGACACAGAACAACTTCTGCGTTTAATTCAGTCGATTCCATCGCCCAAAGCTGAACCTTTTAAAGTATGGCTTGCAAAGGTTGGCTATGAACGAATAGAAGAAACGGAAGACCCAGAAAAAGCATTTGACCGCGCGATGGAAACCTACTTAAAGAAAGGCTATTCTAAAAATTGGATTAACCAGCGATTAAAGAGCATTGAGGTTCGCAAGGAATTGACTGATGAATGGGAACTGAGTGGCGTAAAAAAAGGTTTGGAATATGCTATTCTTACTGATGAAATAACCCAAGCTTGGTCGGGATTAACTACAAGGGAATATAAAGAGCTTAAGGATTTAAAAAAAGAGAATCTGAGAGACAATATGACGAATCTCGAACTTGTTTTGAATATGCTGGCTGAAGCCACTACCACAGAGATTTCAAAAGAAAAGAAACCTTCTTCTTTTTTAGAAAGCAAAGAAATAGCTGGTCAAGGTGGAACAATTGTAGGGCACACCCGCAAAGAAATTGAAGCAAGTACTGGGAAAAGCATAGTTTCTCCACTTAATGCAAAATCATTAGGAGGAACTATACAAAATGATTTAGATATCTAAGGTCTAAAAAAAAATGGAACATACAGAACTATTAAAACGCGTTCGCAAGATTGAAATCAAGACCCGAGGATTGAGTCGCAACATCTTCGCTGGGGAATATCATTCCGCTTTTAAGGGGCGTGGCATGGCATTCAGCGAGGTGCGCGAATATCAGTTTGGCGATGATGTGCGGAGCATTGATTGGAATGTTACGGCGAGATATAACAAGCCCTTCATCAAGGTGTTTGAAGAAGAGCGTGAACTCACCGTGATGCTGCTCATTGATGTGAGTGGTTCGCGAAATTTCGGGACTTTCGAACGTTCAAAGAAGAATGTCATCACCGAGATTTCCGCCATCCTTTCCTTTTCTGCCATTCAAAATAATGATAAGATAGGGGTGATTTTCTTTTCCGATAAAATCGAAAAATTCATCCCCCCACAAAAAGGGAAAACCCACACGCTGCGCATCATTCGTGAGCTGATTGACTTCGAGCCTGAAAGCACCGGCACCAACATCACCGAGGCGTTGCGCTATATGACCAACGCCATCAAGAAACGTTGCACCTGCTTCATCATCTCCGATTTCTTGCAGCAAGAACCCGAGCTCGACAAGGCACTCGCCATTGCCAACAATCGGCACGACATGGCGGCACTCCGCATCTATGATGAGCGTGAAACGGAACTTCCGCCCATCGGCATGCTCAAGCTGAAAGATGCTGAAACAGGCGATTATGTGTGGGTGGACACCAGCAGCAAAAAGGTGCGGACGCAATACGCCAAATGGTGGAAAGACAGCTCCGCACAAGTAGATTGGTTTCTGAAGAAAAGCGGCATCGACCACACTAGCATCAACGCCAAAGACGACTATGTGAAATCGTTGATGACTTTATTTCGAAAAAGGTAAAAACAGCCCCTCCCAACCTCCCCGAGGGGGAGGAGCTAGAGGCACGATGCTGCAAATCACAGCCCTGAAAGGGCGAAATATAATAGCGATGGGTGCAACCCATCGGCTCAAGCATAATAAAATGAAAAACATTAAATACCTATTCATCGCCATCGTCTGCTCATGCTTCAGCTTGGCAGCTTCGGCACAAGAAATCAGCGTGAAAGCGAGCGTGGATTCAACCAATGTGTTGATTGGCGATCAGCTGCATCTGAAATTTGAATTGGAGCACCCTAAAGGGATTGAACTCATGCTCCCCCACTTCATCGACACGGTGAGTGGCGGCATTGAAGTGGCGGAACTGCATGCGCTCGACACGATTTCAAAGCCGAAAGAGGACATCGTGAAATTTGTGCAGGAACTCACCATTCAATCTTTCGACACGGGGCTGCAAACCATTCCGGGGCAGGATTTCAAATTCCGAATTGACACCACCGAACATGTGCTCACTAGCAATCCGGTGCAATTCTATGTGCATGCAGGATTCATCACCGACTCCATCACCGCTCCGGTGAGCATCAAGAAACCCTATAAAGCTCCGGTGAACTTGGCGGAAGCGTCGCCCTATATGCTAGGGGCGATAATCCTTGCGGCGTTGCTGTTTTTCATCTTCTACTATATTAATTATCTCGCTCGCAAACGTGCGGGCAAGGAAGATGAAGGTCCGAAAGAGCCAGCTCACATCATCGCTTTGCGCGAATTGGAGCGCATCAAGACGAGCGAAGATTGGAAAAACGAGGAACATGCCAAACTGTATTTCAGCGAACTATCGGATACACTTCGCACCTACATTCAGAACCGCTATGGCATTAATGCCATGGAATATACCACGGTGGAAATCATGCACGCTTTCAAGCTGCAAAAAGATTTGCTCGAACCCAAAGCGAGCGAACACTTGAAAGACACCTTAGAGCTTGCCGACTTGGTGAAGTTCGCCAAATTCAAACCCCTAGCGGAAGAATGCGAACGAAGCCTTTCCCTCGCCTTCCTCTTTGTGAAAGATACGATGGTTTTTGAGAGCGAAAGCAAAACAGAAGAAGCCGAGAAAACGGAAAATGAGAACGAGGCGCAGCCCAACTCATAAGCATGGTAGCCCGATAGGGCTTAAATCTTAATAGTAGAATGATTTAAGAAAACTAGTTCCCCGTTAGGGGATTAATATTAATGAAAATTGAAGCCCTATGGGCTAGCAGGGGTTGATTTATCTTTTTGCTATTAAGATTGAAGCCCTCCGGGCTAGCCAACTCATAACTCATAACTCATAATTCATAACTCAAATGATGCACGGAATAACATATAGAAACCCTGAATACCTTTGGCTATTATTGGTCGTGATACCAATGCTAGCATGGTATATTTGGCGGTTTAAGAAATCAGGAGCAAGCATTCGCTTCTCCTCCATCAGCGGATTTGCAGGCATTGGCAAAGGATGGAAACACTATCTTCGTCATGTGCCTTTTGCGCTCGAACTATTCGGAATTGCCTTGCTCGTGGTGGCGTTGGCTCGTCCACAAAGCTCCACCGATTGGCAAAGCTCCACCACTGAGGGGATTGACATTGCGATTGCACTCGATATTTCGACCTCGATGCTAGCGCAAGACTTCACCCCCAACCGAATTGAAGCCGCAAAAGAGGTGGCAACAAAATTCATCGCTGGGCGACGAAACGACCGCATCGGCTTAGTGGTGTTTGCCGGCGAAAGCTTCACCCAATGCCCCCTCACCACCGACCATGCGGTGCTGACCAACCTGTTTAATCAGATTCAAACCGGCATGATTGAAGATGGCACCGCCATTGGCAATGGACTCGCCACTGCGGTCAGCCGCTTGAAAGAAAGCGAAGCGATTAGCAAGGTGATTATCTTGCTCACCGATGGCGACAATAACGCTGGTCAGATTGCTCCTGCCACAGCTGCCGAATTGGCAAAGACCTATGGCATTCGGGTATATACGGTGGGGGTCGGCACCATGGGCACTGCCCCCTATCCAGTGCAAACACCTTTCGGCACACAACTCCGCGATGTGGAAGTGAAGATTGATGAAACCACGCTGCAAAAGATTTCCGACATCACCGATGGCGAATATTTCCGCGCCACCGATAATGAGTCGCTCAAGCGCATCTATGAGCAAATCGACCAGCTGGAGAAATCGAAAATCGACGTGCAAGAACACAAGCAAAAGCATGAAGAATATGGCAAATATGCCTTGCTCGCCTGCCTTTCGCTCTTGGCGGCTCTCTTCCTCAAAATAACCCTATTCAGAAACATTCCTTAATTTGATCAAGCTATGGAAATGTTCAGATTCGCACATAGTGAATACCTCTACGCCTTGGCGGTGATTCCCGTCCTGATACTATTATATATAGTCATTCGTCTGCGCCGCAAGCGCGCCATTAAGAAATTTGGCGAACCCGAAATGGTGGCGCAACTGATGCCCAATGTGAGCAACAGCCGACCGGTCATTAAGTTTGGCTTGTGGATGCTGGCACTCACATCAGCCATATTGGCGGTGGCGCAACCGCAATTCGGCAGCAAACTAAAAACCGAAAAGCGTGAAGGGGTGGAATTAATCATCGCCCTTGATGTGTCGAACTCCATGCTGGCGGAAGACATTCAGCCGAGCCGATTGGAACGCTCGAAGCGAGCCATTTCAAGCTTGGTTGACCGACTGAAAGATGACAAACTAGGCTTGATTGTCTTTGCCGGCGATGCCTACACGCAGCTGCCCATCACTTCTGATTATTCTTCGGCTAAGCTTTTCCTCTCATCGGTGAACACCGACATTGTGCCTCGCCAAGGGACCGCCATTGGTGCTGCCGTCAAGCTAGCCACCAACTCATTCAGTCCGCTGTTTGAAGGCAATAAAGCGATTATCATCATCACCGATGGCGAAAACCACGAAGATGATGCAATCGGGGCAACCCAAGCGGCAATCGAACAAGGCATTAAGGTGCACACCATCGGCATGGGACTCCCTCAAGGCGGACCAATTCCGATGATGACCCAATACGGACAAAAAGATTATCGCAAGGATAAGGATGGCAACACGGTCATTACCAAGCTCAACGAACCCATGCTGCAGCAAATAGCCGCCGCAGGCGAAGGAGTCTATGTGCGTGCGAACAACTCGCAAGTGGGGCTGAATGCCATCTATAATGAGATTGAAAAAATGAACGCTGGAGAAATGGAAACTCAAAGCTATTCGGAATATGCCGAGCAATATCAATGGTTTATTGCCCTCGCCCTACTCTTCCTATTGCTTGACTTCCTCATCCTCGAACGCAAAAATAAATACTTGAAACATTTTAGACTGTTTGGAAAAGATGAAAAGAATTAAAGCCCTAAAATACGCCCTCTTAGTGATTGTTTGCTGCGCTAGCTTCATCAATGCGCACGCTCAAAACGAACGTAAATATATCCGAAGCGGCAACCGCATCTATGAGAAAGCCTTTGCCGACACCACGAAGCTCGACACCATCGCTTTCAGCAATGCCGAAGTGGAATATCGCAAGGCACTCGCCAAGCGTCCCGAAGATCTGAAATGGCAAACCAACCTCGGTGATGCCCTTTTCATGCAGGCGAACTTTTCCGAAGCACAACAGACATTCGCCCAAGTGGCGGAAACAAGCTCCGACAAGATGGAGCGTGCCACCGCCTACTACAACCTCGGCAATAGCTATCTCTTCGACAATAAACTCGATGAAAGTATCGAGGCCTATAAGAATGCGCTGCGCAACGACCCCACCGATTTGGAAGCGAAGCACAACTTACTCTTCGCCATGAAAAAGAAAGAAGAACAAGAACAACAGCAGCAAAACCAAGACCAAAACCAAGACCAGAACCAAGACCAAAATCAAGATCAAAATCAGGATAATCAACAGAACCAAGACCAAAACAAGGATAATCAAGACCAAAACAAAGACCAGCAAGACCAAAATCAGGATAAACAAGACCAACAAAACAAAGACCAAAACAAGCAAAATCAAGACCAGCAGCAACAGCAAGGTGAGCAGCCCGAGCCACAAAAGATTTCAAAAGAAAATGCCGAGCGCATGCTGCAAGCTTTAGAAAACGACGAAAAGAAAACTCAAGAGAAAGTGAAGAAAGCACAAGCAGTGCAAGCGAAACAACGAAAAACCGACAAAGACTGGTAAACATCATTAACTTTGCGGTGCATTGCAGTGATAATATAGAAAATAGACGACGATGATAAAAAGATTTATTCTTTCCCTACTGATAACGCTCCCCCTGTTGGGCTTTGCCGATGATGAAGTGAACTTCACCATGAGCGCACCCAATGTGGTGTCGATGGGCGAGCAATTCCGATTGACCATTGCGCTCAATCAGAGCGAAAAACCGCAGCTGCCCAACCTGAGCGACTTTGAAGTCCTCTATGGACCTTCCACCTCGCAAAGCACCAGCATGCAAATCATCAACGGCAAGCGAAGCACCACACGTGAGTTCTCCTACACCTACATCTTGCAGGCGAAAGCGGAAGGCACATTCACCATTCAGCCCGCCAGCGTGTCGATTAAAAAGAAGGATTACCAGTCGAACGCCCTCAACATTCAGGTGGTGAAAGGGCGAAGCAATGCCCAAAGCAACAACAGCGGCACAAGCTCCAATAACTCTTCAACTCAGAATAATTTGGGCGATGCTGAAATGAGCAAAGACGACCTTTTCGCACGTGTAACGCTCAACAAGTCGAAAGCCTATAAAGGCGAACAGGTGATTGCCACCATCAAACTTTATGCTAGTCCGAACATTCCGATTGCAGGATTCGGCAGCGTGAATTTCCCTTCCTTTGAAGGCTTTTACACGCAAGATATTGAGATGCCTAATCAGGTGAACTTCGAGCGTGAGGCGTATAATAACAAGATTTATCAAGTCGGCACAATTAAGAAAACCATCCTCTTTCCGCAGCAAAACGGAGAAATCACCCTCGACCCTTTCGAGATTGAATGCATCATTCGCAAGCGAGTGGGCACGGCGCAAGGGGGATTCTTCGGGGGAATGTTTGACAACTATCAAAACGTGTCGAGCAAGGTGGTGAGCAACAAAGCGAAGTTGCAAGTGCAAGAGATTCCGAATGCGCCAGCAGCATTCACTGGAGCTGTGGGCGACCTGAAGATGAAAGCTTCTATCGACAAGACCGAAGCGAAAGCCAACGATGCCATTACCCTCAAGCTCACCATTGAGGGCAGCGGAAACCTCCGCTTGATTGATGCGCCAAAGATTAATTTCCCCGATGACTTTGAGGTCTATGACCCCAAGAAGTCGGAAACCCTGCGCGCCACCGCCAATGGGCAGCAAGGTTCGGTGTCGTTTGAATACCTCATCATTCCTCGCTTTGCGGGCAATTATAGCATTCCAGCTATTGAGTTTGCGAGCTTCAACCCAGCGAGCAAAAAGTTCAGCACCAGCACCAGCGAGGAGTTTAAACTCACTATTGCCAAAGGCGATGATGCCGGTCAGCAGACGGTCATCAGTGGAGCAGGCAATGCCTATGCCAACAAAGAAGATGTGAAACAATTGGGCAACGACATTCGCTATATCAAGCAAGGCAAATATGAGTTGAAAGAACCGGGCGAAACCTTCTTCGGCAGCCTTTCATATTGGTTGATTTACATCATTTCGACCTTCGTGTTTGTGCTCATCACCATCATCTATCGCAAGAAACTCAAGGAGAGTGCCGACATGGCTCTCTATCGAAACAAGAAAGCCAACAAGGTGGCACAAAAACGCTTGAAGCAAGCGGCAGCATTTATGAAGCAACACCAATCGGAGGAGTTTTATGAAGCAATTCTGAAAGCTTTTTGGGGATATTTAGGCGATAAACTCAGCATTCCGGTGTCGCAACTCACCAAAGACAATGCGGTGCAGTCGATGCAAAAACTATCGGTGAACGAAGCAAGCATCAACGAGTTTGTGGAAATCATCAACACCTGCGAGTTTGCCCGCTATGCCCCAAGCGCAAGCGATGCCGCCGTGGAAGAACTATACAACCGCTCGGCAGAATTGATGGGAAAATTAGATAAACAAATAAAATAAAGCTCAAAGCCCCTCCTAACCTCCCCGAGGGGAGGGATTAGAACCATAAACATGAAGTAAATACATACAAATACCCCCTGTGCCTTTAGCTCTCCCCCTCGGGGGAGCTGGAGGGGGCTTAATAATACGCATATGAAACACCTTTTTCAACTCACCATATTCTTACTCGCACTGAGTTTCTCGGCTTCTGCCCAAGAAGCCCTGCTCGACAGTGCCAATCAGAACTATATCCAGCAAAACTACAACGAGGCAATTGCGCAATATCAGCAGGTGCTCGATGCCAATTTGGTTTCGGCGGAATTATACTACAACCTCGCCAATGCCTATTATAAAAAAGGCGACTACACGCAGGCGATTCTGAATTACGAGCGTGCCAAACGCCTTGCGCCCAATGATGAGGACATTCAATTTAACCTCCGCATGGCAAATGCCCACATCATCGACAAGATTCAGCCGCTCCCCCAAGTGTTTTTCGTGCGCTGGTGGAACGGACTGACCAACACCCTTTCACTCAACGAATGGGCATGGGTGGCTTCGGGCGGCTTCCTCCTGTTCCTCCTCGGATTAGGCTTCTATCTTTTTAGTCAATCCGCACGTGGCAAACGACTAGGCTTCACCCTAAGTCTTTTTACCCTCTTAATTTCAATAATAAGTTTTAACTTTGCCGCTTCACACAAGAAAGCAATGAATGAACACCGCAGTGCCATCGTGGTGCAGCCCACCGTAACGGTGAAATCCTCCCCCTCGGAAGGCGGCACAAGCTTGTTTATCATTCATGAGGGCTTGAAAGTGGAGATTAAAGAAGAATTAGGCAATTGGCTCGAAGTGCGCCTCGATGATGGCAATCAAGGGTGGCTGCAAGCGAATGCCTTGGAAAGAATATAACACAATTAATACAATAAAAAATGGCTTACAACTTACTAAAAGGTAAACGAGGAATTATCTTCGGAGCTTTAAACTCAGATTCTATTGCATGGAAAGTGGCTGAACGTGCCCACGAAGAAGGCGCAACGTTCACTCTCACAAATACCGCGATGGCAATGCGCATGGGCGAAACTCAAAAGCTTGCTGACGCATGCGGAACTGTCGTTATCCCTGCTGATGCCACTAGCGTGGAGGACTTGGAAAACCTAGTAACAAAATCTATGGAAGTGCTTGGCGGAAAAATCGACTTCGTGCTGCACTCCATCGGCATGTCGCCAAACGTGCGCAAAGGAAAAGAATATAGCGACTTGAGCTATAAATTCCTCGAAACAACGCTTGATGTTTCAGCGATTTCATTCCACAAAGTGCTTCAAACATGCTACAAACTCGATGCTATCAACGAGTGGGGTTCAGTGGTGGCATTGAGCTACATCGCTGCGCAACGTGTCTTCGATGGATACAATGATATGGCTGACGCTAAATCATTGCTCGAGTCTATCGCTCGCAGCTTCGGATATGCCTATGGCAAAGAGCGCAAAGTGCGCGTGAATACGGTTTCACAATCGCCCACCATGACCACCGCTGGCAAAGGCGTGAAAGGTCTCGACCGCTTGGCTGATTTTGGCGAACGCATGTCGCCCCTTGGCAATGCCGATGCTAATGACTGTGCCGATTATTGCATCAGCTTGTTCTCGGATTTGACCCGCAAAGTAACCATGCAAAACCTCTTCCATGATGGAGGTTTCTCATCGGTTGGCATCAGCGAAATGGCGTTGGCGCAATACGAAAAAGGATTGGACGAGTAGTCAATCTCTTTATAGGAATAAAAAAAGCCGTGGAAAAGTTTCCACGGCTTTTTTTATTATCACCCCCTAATTTTCTTGCTCCTCATATTCCTTCCTAATATCGCCAATCGTCTTCGCTTCAAAGTTGAAGTTCTTGCTCGGCACTCCCTTTTGAATCAGATAGACCATCGCTTCTTGCTTTTGGTGTGCCATAGCAAAGTCAAGAGCCGACTCGCCGTCCACATCAAGAGCCTTGATATTGGCGCCTGCCGCTTCTAGCAGCTCCATGTTTTCAATCAGACCTTCGGCAGCTGCCATGAGAAAAGGCGTCCAATTCTCCACACTATCTTCGAGATTGACATCCGACCCCGCATCAATGAGCAACTTCACCATCTCCGCCGATGGCGAAGTGCTGGCAAACATCAGCGCATTGCGGTTTTGATTATTCACTAGGCTCACATCAGCCCCTTCTTTGAGCAAAAGCTTTGCCACTTCCACATGCCCCTCAAAGGCGGCATACATCAAGGCGGTGAAATTATCCGCATCTTGCGAATTGACATCCACTGTCTTTAATTGTTTTTTCACTGTTTCCAAGTCGCCATCAAATGCCGCTTGAAAGAAGCTGTCATCAGCTTTTTGTTTGTTTTGATTTCCACCGCATGAGCTCAATGTTAAAGCCATAAGCAAGACGGTTAATGCTGAAATAATGTTTTTCATATCTGAAATTTTAGCCCCTCCTAGCCTCCCCATGGGGAGGGATAGAGGCACTGAGTTTATAATAAAATCTAATATCTAAAAATCTAACATCTAAAATCCCCCTACATATTTGTGGTTTTAGCTCCTCCCCTTCGGGGAGGTTGGGAGGGGCTTCCTACCACCTACTCTTCCACCAACCTTTCAATCTTTCTAAAATCTTTTGTTCAGCAGGATTGTTTTGTGGTTGATAGATGGGTTGGCTTAAGACCTCCTTCGGCAAGAAATCTTGCTCCACAAAGTTGCCCTCATAGGCATGTGAATATTTATAGTCTTTGCCATAGCCGAGCTGCTTCATGAGCTTGGTGGGCGCATTGCGAATGCCGAGCGGCACAGGCAAATCACCCGTGCTTTCCACCAATTGCATGGCATAATTAATCGCTTCGTAAGCCGAATTACTCTTGGGCGATGTAGCGAGATAAATGGTGCATTCCGAAAGGATAATCCGTGCTTCGGGCATGCCGATTTTATGCACCGCATCAAAGGTGGATTGCGCCAAAAGCAGCGCATTAGGGTTCGCCAAACCTATGTCTTCCGAAGCCGAAATGAGCAATCGCCGTGCAATGAACTTCACATCTTCACCTGCCGCCAGCATGCGTGCCAACCAATAGACTGCCGCATTAGGGTCGCTCCCTCGAATGCTCTTGATGAAGGCAGAAATGACATCATAGTGCATCTCGCCATTCTTGTCATATTGACGAGGACTGCTTTGCAAGCGCTGCGTTACCTTGTCGTTGGTGATGGTAATTTCATCGCCCTCTTCGGCATTAAGCACCAGTTCCAACACATTGAGCAACTTGCGAGCATCGCCCCCCGAGAAGCGGAGCAACGCTTCATGCTCTTCGAGGTGGATGGTCTTGCGTTTCAGCTCCGTGTCTTTGGTGAAAGCATTATGCAGCAATTGCAGCAAATCATCTTTCTCCAAATGCTTGAGCACATAGACCTGACAGCGAGAAAGCAAGGGCGAAATGACTTCAAACGAAGGGTTTTCGGTGGTCGCCCCAATAAGCGTAACAATCCCCTGCTCCACCGCCCCGAGCAAGGAATCTTGCTGCGACTTGCTGAACCGATGAATCTCATCAATAAACAGAATCGGATTAACGGTGTTGAAAAAGGTTTGATTTTGCGCCTTGGCAATCACCTCTCGCACATCTTTCACGCCCGAATTAATGGCACTCAAAATGTGGAACGGGCGGTTAAGCGTGTTGGCGATAATCTTCGCCAGCGTGGTCTTGCCCACCCCGGGAGGTCCCCACAAAATAATCGACGAGATATTCCCCGAATCAATCATGCGACGGAGCACCGCCCCTTCACCAACCAAATGTTGCTGACCGATATAATCCTCTAGCTTGCGCGGGCGCAAGCGTTCTGCCAAAGGTATTGCCATCTAATTACAAAAACGTTTAATAATATTATAAGCCCCCTCAATTCCCAGCTCGCCCGCCTTGCTCAGGTCGGCTGCGCCACCCTCCACGTCATCGAGATAAATCTTGGCAAGCCCTCGATTGAAATACGCTTCCGCCATGTCGGGCTGCGCCTGCACTGCTTGCTCAAAGCACGCCAAGGCGGCTTCATATTCGCCAATGCGGCAAAGCACGTAGCCTTTATTATAGTAGGCGAAAGGGAAATTCGGATTGAGCTTAATCACCTTGTCGAGGTCTTTCAGAATCGACTTATAGTCGTCATCAAACTGCTTATCGCCCACCATTGACTTGCCATCTTTTGAAGGCAAAGTTTCTAATTGCTCAATCAATTTCAAACGACAATTGGCACGACTGAAATACGCCAATTCGTTTTTGGCATCCTGCTTGATGCTTTCGTTGAAATCATCAATGGCGAAAGCATTTTGCTTGTTGAGAAACTGAAACACTCCACGAGAAAGATAGTTTTCCGCCGAAGGATTGACCTTTATCTTGCCATCGAAATAGTTCACATTGGCTGCAAAACTTTGCATGAAATCTTTCTGCTCAGCATTGTCGATGGTGAGCTGTGGCGTGTAGTTATTATACTTATTGAGCTGCTCCACCGTGGGACTGTAATACTGCAACTTATCGTAGTTCACCGAGTTTTTCACAAAGGCACTCACCCGGAAAATATCTTGAATCTCGATGATGACATTCTTGTTTTGCACACGCCCATCTTCCACCTCCATATCCTCCAAATCAGGGATATTCCGACTGTCAGCCAACGACAAGCGATAGCGACGACGTGCTCGCTCTTCCTCCTCCATCGCCTTGGCTTGCGCCACACTATCCACAGGGTTCACCGCTGCGGAAGCCGTCTGATTATTGCTTTGCTGCGCTTGCTGATTAGCGTTTTGTTGGTTTTGCTGCTGCTGACTTTGCTGCTGTTGTGCCCAATATTCTTCTTCTAAGGTGCGATGCGGAATGTCATATCTTGGGTCGAGTTGTGCCGCAATCCGATAATCCTCATCAGCCCCAGCATCACCGATAATCTCCTTCGCAATCGCCCGATTGAAATAGGCATTAGGCATGGTGGGATTGATCTGCAATGCCATGTCATAGTCCATGATTGCCCCTTGATAGTCCTCCAAACGCTGCTTCACCAGTCCACGGTTGTTAAACGCAAAAGCACTTTCAGGCTCGAAGCGAATCGTTTGGTCGAAATCACGCAAAGCGGCTGCATAGTCGTCCATCTCAAAGCGAGCCAAACCACGCAAAAGATAGGCACTGCCATAGTGCGGACGCATGATGATGATGCGGTTCAAATCACGAATCGCATTCACTTCATCCTCCTTGGCTATATAGGCATTACTTCGGTTGATGAGCGCATTGACAAAATTAGGCTGCAAGTCGAGCGCCTTGTTATAGTCCTCAATAGCACCCTCAATATCTTTGTTTGAAAGCTTCGCTATCCCCCGATTATTATAAATTCCCGTATTGCCGGGTGAGAGTTCCAAAGCTTTGGAATAGTCGGCAATAGCATCTTCAAACCGTCCGATGGACAGGTAAGCATGCCCCCGATATTCAAACGCCTGCGGATAGTAGGGCTTGATTTCAATCGCTGTGGAATAATCCGCAATCGCCCCACGATAGTCATCGAGCATATGCTTTGCATTGCCTCGATAAAAATACGGTTCAGGCAGTTGCGGCTTAAACTTAATGACAATATTAAAGTTTTCAATCGCCCCCACATAGTCATTCGTGCCGAGTTTCACCCGCCCCGTCTGAATGTAGTGCCCAATATTCACCTGCGCCGACACCATCAGCGAAAGGAATAAAAAGAATATGGTAAGTTTTGTTTTCATAAAGCCCCCTCCAACTCCCCAAGGGGGAGGGTAAAAACATAGCCCCTCCTAACCTTCCCAAAGGAAGGGATAGAGGCACTAGGCTAATAATTATTCTATCATTTATTCATCTTTGTGGTTCTAGCTCCTCCCCTCTGGGAGGTTGGGAGGGGCTAAACTACCCCTTTCCCCTCTCTCACCATCACTGGTTCGCCGCTTGTGCAGTCAATCACGGTGGAAGGTTGATTGTCGCCATAGCCCCCATCAATGACTAAATCGACCAAGCCGTCGAACTTCTCATGAATCAGTTCGGGGTCGGTGGTATATTCCAGCACCTCATCATCATCTTTCACCGAAGTGGAAAGGATCGGATTGCCGAGTTCCTCCACCAACATGCGGAGAATATTATTGTCAGGCACACGAATGCCCACCGTTTTTTTCTTTCCTTTGAAATATTTCGGCACATTGCCATTCGCCTCCAAGATGAAAGTGAACGCCCCCGGCAGGCAACGTTTCATCAGCTTAAACACATCGTTTGAAATCGGCTTAGCATAGGTGGAAAGATGACTCAAATCGCTGCAAATGAACGAAAGGTTCGACTTCTCCACCGAGAAACCTTTAATCCTCGCCACACGCTCCACGGCTTTCGGCTGTGTGATGTCGCACCCGATGCCATAAATCGTATCGGTGGGGTAAATAATCACTGCGCCCTCACGCAACTTTTGCGCAATATGGCGAATCTCCCGCTCGTTGGGATTGTCGTTGTATAATTTTATTAGCATTGTTTCTTTAATTATTTACGCTTTAACAGCATCTCTTTTTGCATGAACTTTAGTCTTCACATCTTGGTTCTGCAATTTCCGCATTCTTATGAAGTCGCTAATTTCCTGTATTTCTTTTTTCGACGGTGGCGGACTTTGAACTACAAAATCCACCCCTTTAGGTTCTCTAATCAGTCCCATAATCAATATTTTGGCTCTATAATGAATAGAGTGGTAATCCTTACCCTGAAAGGGGATTCCGTAATAGCCCAAGGATTTATCCTTGGGAGAGTGAATGGAAAATAACGAAATCCTGTAAGGATGACCCGTAATAAACTTATATCAATACGGATCGGACTTTCAGCCCTTCTGCCACTCTACTCCTATACCTAGGCATAAATGCCTAGGCTATTATAGTTTTGCCTTACAGGCAAACGAATCAACCTCTATTCTCATTTTAGTCTTTCTTACTCTAACTTAGTGCCCTTGTGTCTTTGCGCTTGATTTATTCATAATTTCACCACAAATTTAGGATAACTCACGGAAAAGCGGCTATTTTGCAGCATGAAAAGAGAAATATTTATCACTGAGGACGGTTCGCACAGTCTTTTTGTGCCTGAATTAGACGAACATTTCCACTCCACACATGGGGCGATGCAGGAATCTATGCACGTTTTTATCAAGAATGGACTCCAAGAAACTTCCGAAGAGGAGCTGGTAATTTTTGAAGTCGGTTTCGGCACAGGCTTGAATGCATTGCTCACGTTAGCGAATGCCTGCGGACGAAAAATCCGATACATCAGCATCGAAAAATACCCCCTTTCAGAAACCGAATATCAAGGACTGAACCATGCCCAACAGCTCGACAGCTCCCTGCAAGAAGACTTCATGCTCATGCACCAATCCCCGTGGAATGAGTGGGTGAATATCACTGAAAACTTTCAGCTACTCAAACTCGAAGCCGACTTCTGCCAAGTGGATTACAGGGCATTGCCACTTTTCAACCTCATTTATTTCGATGCCTTTGCCCCCAACAAGCAAGATGAAATGTGGGCAGAAGAAAACTTTCAGCAACTAGCCGCCCATTGCGCAGAGGGAGCACGATTTGTTACGTATTGCGCCCAAGGCGAAGTGCGGAGAAAGCTCACTCGCTGTGGATTCAGCATGCAGCGAGTGCCAGGACCTCCGATGAAACGGGAAATGCTCGTGGGACTAAAAAAAACTGTCGCCTAAAGAACACCACATGTTTTTTGCGAAAAAAACGAAATATTTTCCACCAAACGCTTGCAGGAATAAAAAACGTGCTTATCTTTGCATCGCATTTGAGAACAAGTGCTAGTTCTAAGATAATATCGGGCGGTTAGCTCAGCTGGTTCAGAGCATCTGGTTTACACCCAGAGGGTCGGGGGTTCGAATCCCTCACCGCCCACTAATTGGCAGAAGTCAAATGAAGTCAATAACAGTCAAACCCTTGTAAAACCTAGTTTTACAAGGGTTTTTTAGTTTTTTAGCGTCATCTAAAAGACATCGGAAAGTCCTCAGCGGACAGAGTTGAGTTACAAAAAGGTTACACGGATAAATCATCATCATTTTGTGTAACCGTTGGCTTCATAAGTCCTTGAACTGTCGCATATTGTCTGCCCTAAAGTTTGCTTGTAATTATTTATTTAATCTACCTTTGAGCCGTTAAATTCACACGGTTTATAGGTGCAAAACAAGCAAGGTTATGAGTAGTACATTTAAGGTTCTGTTTTATCTAAGGAAGAACCACATTAACAAGAATGGTAAGTCAGCCATAATGATTAGGGTTTCTCTCAATGGCGAACGGACAGCATTTAGCTCTAAATTAGAAATTGCTCCCGACTTATGGGACACAAAGATGAATTGTGTCAAAGGGAAAAGCTTTATTGCAAGGGATATTAATAGCTATATGGATGAGTATCGCTCCCGAATTAGAACGATATACGACACAATATCAAGAGAAGACGGCTATGCAACAGCGGAGAAGATCAAGAATGTCTTCCTTGGCTATTCTATTAAGCAACAAACCGTACTCAGTTTATTCAAGCAACACAATGAGGATATCAAGAAACAAATCGGCATAAACAAAAGTCAAGATACCTATGGGAAATATGTTCGCACTTGTGAACGTGTGACTGAGTTTATGAAAGCAAGGTATAATCTTTCTGATATTCCATTGCGAGAGATAAATCATAAATTCATAACCGATTTCGACATCTACCTTCGAGTTGATTGTCGATACAGCATAAACACAAGTGGGAAATATATGCAACGATTTAGAAGTATCATACTATTAGCTAAGAGTAATGGCTGGATACAGGCAGACCCATTTGTAAATTATAAGATTAGGCAAGAAAAGGTTGATAGAGGGTATTTAACAGAGGATGAGATAGAGATTATCATGAAGAAACAATTTGCAACTGAGCGATTAGAGCAGGTTCGAGATATTTTCATCTTCTCTTGCTTCACTGGATTAGCATATGTAGACGTAAAGAATCTAACTGTAGACAATATTCAGAAATCTTTTGATGGTTCATTGTGGATAAAGACAAAAAGACAAAAGACTAGTACTTCGGTGGATGTGCCGCTACTAACAGTCCCTCAAATGATATTAGATAAGTATCAGGGCAAATTAAAAGATGGGAGGTTACTCCCTATACTAAGCAATCAAAAGACAAATTCTTATCTGAAAGAAATTGCAGATGTATGTGGAATAAACAAGCACCTGACCTACCATGTTTTAAGACATCCTAAATCTCACTATTGCCTATAAACAAGGCTGTTACGAAAAATATTTTCTTGATAGGTAACGATTTAGAAACGAGCGAAGTTCATTATTCTACCTCGCTTTGCTTTTGCGCAAACACAAAGAACGACTTATGACTGCAAATATAGGAAAGTTTGTTTAGCGAGAAAAATACGGAGAATTTTCTTAGGTGGGTAGATTCAACAATCAAATGTCCGCTTTCTACCCCACAAATTTATTCTTTAAATTTGTGGGATTTGTTATTCCTCTTGCTGCAAGTCGTTTTTTCTGAACGAAGGCTTATAATTGTCCCTTTATCAAAATCTCTAGTGCTTGCAACCCTATTCCCATCATCATCCATAATATGGAAACTATCATGCTCCTTATTTTCTATTCGGTTAGTAATATTCCCCTTTGTATCTAACTCCCACTCATCCATTCCATCAGGGTCTATTTTCATAATGGAGTTCCAAGAACAATAATTATACGGCGACATACTCGGATACTTCTCCGCTAACACATCCACCCCATACCACAAACTTACCCTAGCATTATAATACCTCGCCCCATAATAATACAATCCAGTTTCACTATCGTATTCTTTTCCATTGAAAAGGAAAGGCGTGTTCCAAACATTATTTCTTTCTTCAATAAACACTTCACCGAATGGAACGTATTCTATGTGTTGAACCACTTCGCCATCTAAATTGGTAATATACGAAGCACTGCCAAGGTGGTCAGCATGATAATAATACTGCAATTTCTCATAGGCATCGCCCGTAGTTGGGATACTCTTTGCACTCATACCTCCACTTTCACAGCAAAATCCTGCACCATTCACATAATCGTCGTTATTGGCTTCGTAGTAGTCTATTTCAAATGTGGCGTAATTATCTTTCACCATGTTTTGCAATGCCTTGTATTTATTGGCGTAATCGGGAACGCTTGTTCCACTCACGCTTGCGCCTGCATATTCCTCCCTCCGTGGATCAACGCCAAAACTTCCCAAACCTTCTAACTTCGAGATGTCGTAATTTATTTTTTTCATTATAATGCAATTGCGCTTATTCGCCCACAAAGGGGCATTCTGATTATAGAACAATATCACCCAACGAATAGTTCATATCAATATATAATTACACATCTGCAATGCGTCCATACGTGTAACCTACGGTTCTTTTTCTTCACTTTTTACACCTGAAATGTCGCATTAAATACAATTTAGCAAACTAAATTGGCGATATAAAAATAAATACACCCAATTTAGCACACTTAATTCAGCTCATGAAAAAAGATATGCTCAGTGAACCAACATAGCGACATAAACCTTTACGAAAGTTAATCAGATTTAAATATATGATTCAATCCAAACTATTACCGACAAATTCTTATGTTTTATTGTGAAAAAGCATATT
>JBKECD010000127.1:0-37669 GCA_047974225.1 Mangrovibacterium sp. | reverse complement strand
GCCATCGAGGTGAACCAATTTAGTGATATTATCAGATGAGCTACTTCCACCCATCATTCTCGGACCACCTCCCGTTCGGAATTGCAATTCCACCACACCTTCCGTATCTTCGATGTTAGAAATCGAAAAGGTAACCATGGTTTTCAGCTCATCGCCATCGAGCACATTCACCGCTTCCACACCACCAATCAGATAGGAAGGTAACTCTGTGCTTCTGAACCACTCTTGCATATAATCAATCAAATCCAGATTGAACTCACGCTCCAAATCACGGGCGAAAGATTCTAGCGTGCCTGTCTTGAAGCGATTGCGATAGAGATAATCAAACAAAAAGTTATCAAACACCTCATCGCCTGTTTTTTCTCTGATGATGGAAAGCAAGCTTGTGCCTTTCAGCTCAATCACATCACCGATAATCTCTTTCTGTTCGGGATTTTGAAGCAGTTCTTCAAAGCTATATGAAATCAGTGCTACGTTAGCTTTCTCGTCGCCTGTCATGCCGTTCATATCACGCATCCAACCACCCATACCAGCATCTTCGGCTGCACTTCCTTTATATGCACCAAAAACTTTATTGCTCACCGGCCACTTGTCGGAGCTCACCGAATAGGCATGATAATAAAACAGTGGAAAGGCATAGTATGGGTTTTTCGTTTCGGTTACCGATGTTTGCCCCCCACTTCGGCTGAAATCAGGGCGACCATTAGAAGAGGTGAACGAACTCACAAAATTTCGGAACACCTGAATGCGGATTTCCTCATCGGTCATCTGGTTGTTTCGTCTTCCCCAGCCACCACCGGGACCACCGCCACCTTCTTTTTGTCGGCGATAGCTTTCGCTGAAATCTGCTTGCTCTGAAAGGGCTGCCTTTTCGCCAAAGAAAATCATCTCGGGCTGCGCATATTCCATCGCACCGCCCAACACGCGTTCATAACTATAATATTGTATCGGCACTTCCACCAATGAAAAACGCTCAAAAGGATAATATAAATCGAGCGAACGCTCATAATCTTGAAGTGCTTCTGCAACCACAGAAGATAAGGTATCCTCCACCGTTTCAAAGAAATCGCCATAATAATCATGACCGGGCTTCATGTAGATATTGAATTCCAGTCCGTCAATCTCTTTAGTGATGCGTTGATATTCACCAATAGTGAGTGAGATTTGCGCATTGGCGTGCGAGGATTCGAAACGCCACACGCCCTCTTCGTCTTGCTCGCCCACCCCTTGCGAAATAGCGGTGAGGTTTGGCGTGGTTTCCACCGAAAGTTTGAAATCGCTGAACTGTGGATTGAGCCATGTGAGATGCTGCTCACCAAAACCCACGCCTGCCACCGGATACCACATATTTTCCCGAGTGAGCAACACATAGTTTTCGGTGAGGAAGGCATAGCGTTTGTCAATCTGAAATAAAAATGCAGTGTTTAATTCCTCAAATTCTTCTTTGTCAATATCCAGATAAGCAGCCGATTCCACAATTCCGCCTTGATATATAAAGTCAATGGAAGCTTTGCCCCACGACTTCAATTCATAGTCCTTAATTAGAACGGTGCTCAGCGATTGTTCAAAAGCCACCGCCTTGCCATTCACCAGCACGCTATCGACTTTCAAACCAGGATTTAGGCTAAACAGCAGCGAGTCGTTGGCATTGCGCAATCGGTTCTGCACTTCTAATTTCGCACGCACAGCAATTTTATCTTTTTGGTGCTTCACCTCCAAATCATAGCTTCGCACATCTACCTTTGCCACATCTTTCAATTCATCGTGATGCGCCAGCAATTCAGCTCGCAAATTCGTCGTTTTTTGCACTCGCTCTAAATGCGAGTATCCCATGAACAATGCAGCCACCAAAAACAGCGAACCCAATACTCCCGACACCCAGCGTTCGGCTTTCGAGTGCGAAAGTCGAGTGAGCATCATGATGGTGAAGCTGATGAAACTCAGTCCGAAGAACAGATACATTCCCCGATGATTCAGCAGTACAGCCGCATTGCCAAAGCCCACAAAATCGGAGTAGGTCATCGGAATGCTATACGCCATATAGTCGAAGATATAATAGAATTTCGATTTCAGATAGAACAATGCCAACGCCACATAGCCCAGCATGATGAGGAAAGTAACCGCCTGATTTTTCAGCAATGACATCAATAAGAATGACAATCCCATGATGAAAATCAAGGTCGGAATGCTGATTAAAAGGAAATATTGCAGATAGGCAAGCACATTGAGCGACACATGAGGTGAAAGCACATTCATAATCAGCACTTCGCCCAGCACCAAAAGGTTGAGCAACAGAAACACGCCCACATTTCCCCATGTTTTGCCCAGCACATAATCAATATTGCTCATCGAGCGCACATAAATCACATCGGTGGTGTCGAGCTTGCGGTCTTGCTTCAAGAAGTCGCTCGCCAAGAAAATGGCAACCACCGCCTGCACCACATTGAGAAATAGCATGCTGACATATGGCACATTGGCGGGCAAGGTGCGCACAAACCAAGTGCCCATACCTCCGTCTAATAGTAGCAACACCACATTCCAAAAGCCAATAAAAACAAGGGCTAGCAGCGCAAAGATGCGGAAGAACCAACTTCTTAATAGGGTTTTTCGCTCGTATTTAGCAATGGCAGCTATTTGTGAAAATGAAATCATAGGGTCTTACTTTATTAATTGGTCACTAGCTGTCCACAAATTCAAACTCTTTTCCATGAAATAGACATAGGCATGCTCCAAATTGGGTGCCATCAGTTCGCCATGGAAACCATCAATGCGTTCCGCCACCACTTCCATTTCCCAGCCATCGCCAGTGGGCACTGTTGCCACCACAGGGAAGCGATCGTTGATGAGCTGAAACTCTTCGTGCGATGCCTTGATGCGCCACACCTTGCCGTTGGCTTGCGCCACAATATCATCGGGCGAACCGGTGTAGGCGAGTTCGCCTTGATTGAGCAGCACCATGCTATTACACGTACTCGAAATATCGCCCACAATGTGGGTGGACAATATAATAATAACATCTTGGGTTGAAATCGAAGAAAGGAGGTTTCGGAAGCGAATGCGCTCCTCGGGGTCAAGCCCTGTGGTGGGTTCATCCACCACCACTACTTTCGGTCCATTCATCAGGGCTTGGGCAATGCCTAGGCGGCGTTTCATCCCGCCTGAAAGACGGTTGGCATAGCGGTCGCGCGCTTCAAAAAGCCCGACTTCCTCCAGCATTTGGTCGACTTTCTGCGCTCGGTCTTTCTTTTGGTGCAAGCCCGAAAGACGTGCAGTATAGTCGAGAAACTCATAGGTTTTCAAACTCGAAAAGAAGCGGAAATCTTGGGGCAGATAGCCAATCATTTTGCGCACTTGCTCGCGGTCTTTCACCAAATCATAATCACCAATGGTTACTTTCCCCGAAGTGGGTTCTGCCAGCGTGACCAAAATGCGCATCAAGCTCGACTTGCCCGCCCCATTCGGACCGAGCAAACCAAACATGCCATCATGTATATCAAAGGTTAAATCGTTGATTGCCTTGTGTCCATTGTCATACACCTTGGTCAATCCTTCTATGCTTATTTTCATATACTTATTAGCCCCTAGCCCCCTCCTGCTCCCCCAAGGGGGAGTGCAAAGGCACTGAGTTTATTATTTATTTCAAATCTATGGTTCTAGTCCCTCCCCTCGGGGAGGTTAGGAGGGGCTTAGTTCTGCCCTCCCCCCTTGGGGGATATGGGGCTTCCTTTTCAAAAGACTTGCTAAAGGTATAATAGTTTAATGAGATAGCGAAACAAACAAGCATTTTAACTTTCTTTTGTCTCCTTGGCATCTATTCTGATAAAATCAATGGAGAAAAGGCAGCTTTTGCAAGCTCAAAAAGCAACAAATATTCGTGATGAATACTTTTGTAAAGTAATCAAAACATGTAACACTCCTAAAATTCACAATACATTAACATCCACCCTATGTATATTCTGTAAATTCGCCCGATTAAATTTGAAACATATGAGTCAGACCAACGACCTCGCCCATAAGCCCATTTCTAAACTTCTTCTCTCTTATTTCATTCCTGCCTTTATAGGGGTGTTTATCAATGCGCTTTACAACATTGTCGATCGGATATTTATCGGTCAATTAGTTGGAGCCGAAGCCCTGAGTGGCATCTCGATTGTCTTTCCGATCATGCTTGCCATGACCGCCTTTGGCATGCTATTGGGGATTGGAGGGGGCATCTTGGTGTCGATTAATTTGGGGCGCAAAAACAAAGAAAAAGCCGAACAAGTGCTCGGCACGGCATTCACACTGATGATTATCGTGTCGCTGAGCATTTCAATTATCGGCATGCTCCTGAAAGCTCCGCTGCTGAAGATGTTTGGCGTCACGGAAATCACACTCGATTATGCCAATGAATATCTTAATTACATTCTCTGTGGCACAATCTTTCAGCTGATTGGCTTTTCGCTCAACAATATCATTCGTGCCGAGGGCAATGCTCGCATTGCTATGATTTCGATGATTGTGAGCGCCGGAAGCAACATTGTTCTAGACTATATTTTTGTCTATCACCTCGGCATGGGGGTTTCGGGCGCAGCCCTTGCCACGGTGATTTCCATGGCGATACTCTCGGCGTGGGTATTGGTTCACTTCCGAAGTTCTCGCTCGGTGGTTCGCTTAAGCCGAAAAAACATCACACTCAACTTCCGATTGGCTAAAGAGATTGGCTCTGCTGGATTTCCACCCTTTGCCATGCAGCTTGCGGGCTCGTTTGTGCAAGGCATCATGACAGGGCAGTTGGTGAAACTCGGTGGCGACTTGGCAGTGGGAGCAATGGGAGTCATCATGTCAATCTCCATGATGATCATCATGAGCATGGTGGCAATCAACATGGCTAGCCAACCCATCTTTGGATATAATCATGGCGCTCAGCAATTCGACCGGGTGAAAACTTGCTTGAAACTTTCGGTCATGGCAGCCACTGGCATTGGCGTGGTGAGCTTTGCCATGGTGCAGCTATTCCCCGATGTGCTAGTCGGTTTCTTTAATAGTGACTCGCCCGAGCTGCTCGCCATGAGCGAAATGGGATTGCGCACTGCCATGGCAAGCTTGCCCATCATTGGCTTTCAAATCATCATCGGCAATTATTATCAATCCATTGGCAAATCTCGCATTGCCACCATCCTCCCACTGACACGCCAAGTGTTTGTTTTGATACCTTTAATATTAATCCTGCCCAAATTCTTTGGGCTGCAAGGCGCATGGCTCGCCATGCCAATATCCGACACCGTGGCAGCAATCATTGTGCTGGTGATATTCCGAAAAGATTGGAAAAAAATGAAGAGTTGAGAAGTTATCTACCCTCTCAAATATAAATTACTATCGCCATAGCTCAAAAAACGATAATTATTTTCCACCGCATGCGCATAGACTCGCTTCCAATCATTGCCAATGAATGCTGATATTAACAGCAATAGCGTGCTTTGTGGCTGATGGAAATTGGTAATCATGCCTTGCACCAACATAAATTCATAGCTTGGCACAATGATGATTTGCGTGTGGAAAGCAAGCTGCTCCACACTATGAGCTTCCATATAATTAAGTATCGCCTGCAAAGATTGCTCGGCTGAAATATGCAACTCATCCTCATAGGGCATCCACTGCGGAATGTCGAAATCAGAAGTCGCAAGATTCGGATTGACCGACATCTTCACGCCCAGCCAATAAAGACTTTCCAAGCTCCGAATAGAGGTTGTGCCCACCGCAATAAGCGTCCCTTGCTTGCGCATCAACTGCTGCACAAAAGATTTGCTTATGACGACTTGCTCAGCATGCATTTCGTGCTCGCCAATCGTGTCAGCTTGCACTGGCTTAAAGGTGCCTGCACCCACATGCAAGGTTAGTTCGGCTCGACTCACGTTTTTAGCTGCAAGCCTTGCAAAAGCGTCGTCGGTGAAGTGCAGCCCTGCTGTCGGAGCTGCCACCGAGCCTTTTTCTTTGGAATAAACCGTCTGATATCGCTCAATGTCATTTGCTTCCGTCTCTCGATGCAAGTAAGGAGGAATGGGCAGCGTGCCCACCGCTTCGATAAGCGAGGCAAAGTCATACTTTTCATTGTCCCACGAAAAACGCACCTGCACAGCCGTTTCGTTTCGAGCAATCTTCTCGGCATGAAATGCCACTTCTTCTCCTCCAATAGCGACCCGAATAGTCAATCGCTCTCCTTTCCACTTCTTAAGATTGCCCACCATGCAATTCCACACAGTTGTTTTTCGCTGCTGAAATGCCAACTGATAGTCGGTAGGCTCTAGCGGGTCGAGGCAAAAAATTTCAATCTGCGCCCCCGTCTCCTTGCGAAAATGCAATCGAGCATGAATCACCTTCGTATTATTAAAAACCAAAAGACTATCCTTCGGGATATAATCTGCCAAATCCTTAAATGCAGCATCAGCAATCTGCCCATCTTTCCACACCAATAGCTTCGACAAATCACGCTCGGCAAGCGGGTGAATAGCCACCTGCGCATCGGGCAAATGATAGTTTAACTCATGAGCATCTTGAGCTTTTATTTTCTGAAGGTCTTTCATCTTTTTAGAGGAGTACGAAATTACGATTAAAAAAAAGCTGCAAGCGAAAGGCTTTTCACCCATCGCCCACAGCTTATGACTTATAGCTGCTTAAAGCTTATAGCCTTAAAGCGCTGCGTCGATTTTTGCAGCTAGCACCGCTTTTGTGGCAGCGCCGACATGCTTATCAACCACTTCGCCACCTTTAATCACTAGCAAAGTAGGGATGTTACGAATACCATATTTCATAGATATTCCAGGAGCGCTGTCCACATCTACTTTCACCACTACTGCTTTTCCTTCATAATCCTTAGAAAGCTCCTCCACGATTGGAGTAATCATGCGACAAGGACCACACCATTCTGCCCAGAAATCCACCAATACGGGTTTGTCTGATTTCAATACTACTTCTTCAAAGTTAGCTTCTGTTACTTCAATTGCCATAACGTATTTATTTAGTTTAAATGATTAATTCAACACATTAACACCAAGCACCGCTTTTATGTTCGGTGCAAACTTAGTTAATTTTAAACGATATTTTCTTGTGTCCACGTAAAAAACGTTCAAATTCGGCAGAAAATTTTATTCTCTTGCTTTGAGAAAGCAGGCTCACACTCTGCATCGTGTCTTCATCCCACAGTTTCACATCCAACTCCTTACCTCCAATTTCCTCCTGTTTTTTTTGCTTGCCTTTCGGCTTTGGTATCTTGATTTCATCCGCTTGCACTTCTCGGAGAAACTCTTCGATAAATTCCAAATTAATACTTTTCAATGCTATTTCAATCGTTACTTTCTTGATTTTTTTTTCGCGCACCTCATCAAGCGTTTCTATTGATTGAATCTTATAGGTCAAATCCTTGGGTTTCTCATCTTTTTCGTCCTTTTCATTGGGGCGTCGGTAATAACGCTCCTGAACTCGCCCTCGCATCATAATGAAGATGTTTGGCTTGCAGAATCGTCCAAAGTTAATATAATCATTTCCAAAAAGCATCAATTCATAGGTGCCATGATAATCCGACAGCACAATTTTCCCAAAAGGCTTTCCTGATTTTTTCGACACCCGCTCTTCTGCTTCAAGCACGACTCCTCCAAAAACAATCTCCCGATCCTCCAATTCTTCGATGCGCTCATTTAAATCTTTCAACGAATATTCAGTGCTGATAAAAGTCTCAAACTGAATTTTGTAGTCATCAAGCGGGTGAGCCGATAGATAGATACCTATCATTTCTTTCTCGTGTGCCAACAGCACCAAATTTCGAAATTCTTTCACATCGGGAATTTCAGGATTTTGAATAATCTCTTCCGCCATGAGGTCTCCAAATAGCGACATCTGAATATTATTTTTTTCCGCCTGCACTTGCTGACCAAAGCGCAGCAATTTTTCTAAGAATATATCCGAGCTACCTTCGGCGCAAGCGAAAAATTGCGAACGCTTCATGCCGAAACAATCAAAAGCTCCTGCATAGGCTAGCGATTCGATACTTTTTTTGTTCACCGTTTTCAAGTTCACACGCTTCACAAAATCAAAGATGTCGGTGAAAGCGCCATTTTCATCGCGCTCACGGATAATTTCTTCTACCGCCGAATCGCCCACGCCTTTCACTCCCGCCATGCCAAAACGAATTACACCTTGCTTATTCACCGCAAACTTGCGATAGGATTCATTAATGTCGGGACCTTTCACATCTAGCTTCATGCGCTGGCACTCTTCCATAAAAGAGGTGATTTTACTGATATCGCTCAAGTTGCAGCTCATCACACCCGCCATATATTCCGCTGGATAATGCGCCTTCAAATAACCCGTCTGATAGGCTACATAAGCATAGCACACCGAGTGCGATTTATTAAAAGCATAGCTCGCAAAGGCTTCCCAGTCTTTCCAAATCTTCTTAATCAATGCTTGAGGGTCTTTATTGGAAGCCTCACCATTTGCACAAGCCTTCACAAAGTCCTCATTTGCCAAACATCCATCGGTAAATTTCACCGAAAGCGTGTTCATCATGGCAATAATCTTCTTACCCATCGCCTTCCGAAGCGCATCGGAATCGCCGCGAGAGAATCCTCCTAAGGCACGCGATTGGAGCATGACTTGCTCCTGATAAACCGTAATACCATAGGTGTCTTTCAAGTAGGGCTCCATCAGCGGATGGTCGTATATGACTGGTTTACGACCATGGCGACGCTCAATAAAATCGGGGATATATTCCATCGGACCGGGACGATAAAGCGCATTCATCGCCACCAAATGCTCAAACTGATCGGGCATCAAGGCGCGCAAATGCTTCTTCATGCCAGGTGATTCAAATTGAAATATTGCCGTTGTTTCGCCGTTGGCAAAAAGTTCAAAAGTGGCTTTATCTGCCATGTCCAAATGATTGACATCCACATCAATCCCTTTTGAAAATTTAATATTCTCAACCGCCTCTTTGATGATAGAAAGCGTCTTTAAGCCCAGGAAGTCCATCTTCAGCAAGCCGATACTTTCCACAAAGCGCCCATCATATTGAGTGGTGAGCAATTCTTCATCCTTGGTGGGCATGACTGGCAAGTGCTGGTTGAGCGGGTTCTTACCGATGAGCACACCACAAGCATGCACCCCTGTTTGACGCACCGTTCCTTCGAGCACTTCAGCATATTTCAGTGTCTTGCGAATGAGCGGGTCAGGCGACTCCAACTCATCTTTAAAGAGTGGAAAATCTTTGTATGCTTTTTTGAAATTCACCTTGGGGTCGTCGCCAAGCAGCTTAGTGAGTCGGTTTGACTCCGACACAGGAATTCCAAGCACACGCCCCACATCCTTTATCGAGCCTTTGGTCGCCATCGTGCCAAAAGTACAGATGTGCGCCACCTTGTCGTGTCCATATTTATCCGTTACATAGTCGAGCACCCGCTGGCGACCATCATCATCGAAGTCAATATCGACGTCGGGCATCGAAATACGGTCGGGATTCAAGAAACGCTCAAACAGCAAGTCGTATTTAATCGGATCAACATCGGTAATCTTCACCGAGTAGGCGACCACCGAGCCTGCTGCCGAACCACGCCCCGGTCCCACAAGCACGCCATTATCTTTTGCCCAGTTGATGAAATCTTGCACAATCAAGAAGTATCCCGGAAACCCCATCGTCTTAATGGTGTCTAGCTCAAAATCTATCCGCTCTTGAATATCCGAAGTCAGCTGATCGCCATAGCGCTCATCAGCCCCTGCATAGGTGAGATGTTTCAGATAATCAGCTTCCAACTTAATCTGCAATGCTTTTTCATATCCTCCCAATCGAGCCACTGCTTTTTCGCCAAACTCTTGGATTAAATCGTTTTCAGGAAACTTCGTTTTATATTGATCATAGGTAGCAAAATCCTCTGGAATATCGAAAGGAGGCATAAAAGGATCATGGTCGAGCTCGAAGGTTTCGATTTTATCCACAATCTCCATCGTATTGGTGAGCACCTCGGGAATGTCAGCAAAAAGCTTGCTCATCTCTTGACGCGTCTTAAACCACTCTTGGCGCGAATAGCGCATGCGTGTAGGGTCGTCGTAATTCCGTCCGGTGTTCATGCAGACAAGCAAGTCGTGCGGCTCGGCATCTTCCTCGTCGGTGAAGTGTGAGTCGTTGGTGGCAATCACCTTCACACCCATCTCCTGCCCGAGCTTGAGCATCACCTGACTGACCTTCGCTTGGTTTTCCCAAGTGTCTCGACGAAGGATAGGGTCGTTATTGGGGTGGCGCGTGATTTCTAGGTAGAAATCTTCGCCAAATACATTTTTAAACCATGCAATAGTTTGGCGCGCCTCGTCGATATTTCCCGCCATGATATGCTGTGGGATTTCACCACCCAAGCAAGCCGAAGACACAATCAGCCCTTCGTGATACTGCTCCAACAGCCCTTTGTCGATACGCGGCTTATAATAAAAACCATCGGTGCTCGCAATAGAAGTCAGTTTTAGAAGATTAACATAACCAACTTCATTTTTAGCCAATAAAATGAGATGATAGCCCGACGAGTCGGTTTTATCGTCTTTACGCAAGTGTCCTCGTCGAGCGCAATAAGCTTCGACACCAATGATTGGCTTGAAGGTTGCGGGGAGCTCTGCCTCGACCTTTTCTTTGAGTTCTTTTTCTTCCTCTTCAGTGAAATCTTGCTTTCCTGTTTGCGCTTTGGCATTTGCTAAATTGCGAGCTATCACATTAGCCTTAGCCTTCTTAATGGATGCGTGAAATTCCTTGGCGCCAAACATGTTTCCATGGTCGGTGAGCGCCACTGCGGGCTGCCCATCGGCAAAAGCCTTTTCGGCGATAGCAAGCGTTTTATTCAGTCCATCGAGAATGGAATATTGCGAGTGCACATGGAGGTGCGCAAAGGGATAAACCGCGTCATTTTCCGCTGCTGCACGCTTGATTTTCTCTTCGTATTCTTCCAGCGAAAATTCCTCAAAGACATCCTCCTTGAAGGCTTCATATTTGATGCCCACCGCCTGAATAACGGTAGGGTTTTGGCGTAAAAATTCCTCATATTGAGCCGTTGAGAAATTTAATGTCGCCCTTGTGGCATCTGCGCTTGGCTGCTCTTCGGCTTTTCCAAATCCTCCCACCCTAATCAGCTCTAGAAAGCATCGCGAGGTGGCTTCCACATCGGCAGCAGCATTGTGGGCTTCTTCAAAGCGGACGCCAAACAACTTGATGTGCAACTCGGTGAGTGTTGGATTTTTCAACGCCCCATTTTTGCGCAAGTCGCAGAAGACTTTACTGCCCTCCATGGTGTCAATCAGCGGATGTTTCGACAGAAGCTCAGGCATCTCCATGCGCAGCAGTTCACAGCCCACAATATTGATATCGAAAGACACATTATGCCCCACCACAAAGCTACTCTGAGCCACATCGCCCATGAAATCTGCCAAAGCATCTTTTAGCGGCACTCCTATTTCAATAGCCTTTTCGGTGGTGATGCCATGCACCGCCACCACATCGTCGGGGATGGTGTAACCCTCGGGGAAAATCACATGGTTTTTCGCCGCAATAAAATTCCCTTTTTCATCGTGCATCTGCCAAGCAAGCTGCACCATGCGAGGCCAATTGTCGGTGTCGGTCAGCGGAGCTTTCCAATTCTTTGGCAAGCCCGTTGTTTCGGTGTCAAATATCAAAAACATAGTTCGTATTTTTTTCTGCTAAAAGCTTCTGTAAATTCGCTTAACCCTCCAAATGAAGTCCTAGCTGGTCAATAAATGTATGCAAATGGGCGTTTTTATTTTTCATCATTTCCAATATTTCATTGGGCATTCGACGTGTTCCTTGTGCATTTTCCACCACAATCACCTCTGTCTGCAAGTCTAAATAAGAGTTGCGCAGACGCTTCTTGAGATAGCCCAGCAAGTCGGGCTTTATCTTACCTATTTCCTCTTCTCCAATTTTGCTGCTGACTTCTAATCGCAGCATATCGCCCTTCACTTGAGGCATGTGGCTCATGGCGGATTTCAATGCTGGTCGAGCTCCTAACTTACTCAAAAAACCTTCCCATATTTTATTCAAGACTTCTTGGTCGATGGGCTCATGGAGTTTCTCCTCTTGCCCATGACTTTGCGCTTGCGCCACCACATCCACAGCAGAATCTGCTTTTGCAGCTTCCTGCGGAGATGCTTGCCCACCGACATTCGCCACCGACACAGGCTTTCGGCGAAGGGTGCGCGTGGCACCTTTCAGCGCTGGCGCCGACGACAATACTTCCTCGGGCTTCGGCGGCTGAGCATTTGCCCCCGACAAAGCCGATGGCGGTGGCACTGAGGGCTTAGCCCCCGAGCTGTCTTGAGATGGATGATCGGGAATGGTGCTAAAAATAGCTTCGAGCATATCGCTCACATTAGCTATTTTTTTTTTAGTCCTAACTGCGCCATGCGCATTAGAGCGATTTCCACTGCCAATCGTTTATTGTCATTGGCTTTATAATTGACATCACATTCGGCACAAATTTGGAGGGCTTCATAGAGGAAAGCCATTTCGCATCCTTGCGCCTGCTTCAGATATTGTTCTTTCACCTCCTGCCCCACTTGCAGCAGCTGCACGGTGCTTTGGTCGCGACACACCAGCAAATCACGCAAGTGCGAACTCAGTCCATTGATGAAATGATGCCCATCGAAACCGTGCTGCAAAATATCATTGAAGATGAGCAGTGCCGTGGGCACTTCATTTTTCAAGAAAGCATCTACTAGCTTGAAATAATAGCTATAATCGAGCACATTGAGGTTTTGAATCACTTGTTGATAGGTGATTTGCTTCCCGCAGAAACTCACTATTTGGTCGAAAATCGAAAGCGCATCACGCATTGCCCCATCTGCTTTTTGGGCAATTATATTCAGCGCCGCTTCTTCCGCCTCCACGCCCTCTTGGGCTGCCACTGCTTGCAGGTGCTTCACCGTGTCGTCGATGGTCATCCGATTAAAATCATAAATCTGACAACGCGAAAGAATGGTGGGCAAGATTTTATGTTTTTCGGTGGTTGCCAATATGAATTTGGCATGCGCTGGCGGCTCTTCTAGGGTTTTCAGAAAGGCATTGAAAGCGTGAGCGGTGAGCATGTGCACCTCATCAATGATAAAGACGCTATATTTTCCCACCTGTGGCGGAATGCGCACTTGGTCAATCAGGCGCTGCATCTCCTCCACCCCACGATTGGAGGCGGCATCGAGCTCATGGATGTTATAGGAACGGTTTTCATTGAATGCCACACACGACTCACAAGCATTGCATGGCTCGGTGTCGGCGCTCAAATTCGAGCAGTTGATGGTCTTGGCAAAGATGCGTGCCGTGGTGGTCTTCCCCACCCCTCGCGAGCCGCAAAATAAATAGGCGTGTGCAATCTTTCCGCTAGCAACCGCATTTTTCAGTGTTGAACTAACTTGCGCCTGCCCCACCACCGTCTGAAACGTGTCGGGACGATATTTTCGTGCTGATACAATGAAATTTTCCATATTCTTTTTCTGATGCCCCAAAGATAATGCTTTTCTAGGGAAAAGCAAGATGCGAAAGTGGAGTTCTTGAATAATATGATAAACAAACACTCCAACCGCTTATAAATAACAGGTTTGCACTTCCCGTTTTTCGCCCCTTTCTCCCAAAGCTCCAAAAAAAATATCGCAACTTTAGTCGGATTCATTTAAATCCGATGAAAATTCATCGCAACTTTGGTCGGATTCAAGCAAATCCAATGAAAATTCATCGCAACTTTAGTCGGATTCAAGCAAATCCAATGAAAATTCATCGCAACTTTGGTCGGATTCAGCTGTTTTCTATATAAATACAAATATAAACAGATAGAACTATTAGTGAAGCTTATCAATATTGCGAGCAATATTGATCGGATTCATTTGTTTTCGATGAATATTGCTCGCAATATTGACAAGATACAGACGCATTTTATGAAGAAACTTCTAAGGAAAAAAGCCACTCTAGCACTAACACAAGCTATCCCCAGCCTAATGCTGATGCAATCCGCACTCTTTCTTTGAATTATCTTCCCACCACCATCTGCCCGCACGAAAATCTTCGCCTTCGGCGATGGCACGAGTGCAGGGAGCACAACCGATGCTCACAAATCCTTTGTCGTGCAAGCTATTGTAGGGCACATGATTTTCCAACACATATTGGCGACAATCATCTAAACTAAAATGTAAAAGAGGATTGTATTTGATGGTCTGAAAACCAGCATCCCAATTGAAAAAAGCAAGGTCGTGGCGATTGGCTGATTGCGCTGCTCGAAGTCCAGTAATCCAACATTCCATGCCTGCTAAAGCCCTGCCGAGCGGCTCAACCTTGCGAATGTGGCAACATTGCTTGCGGTTTTCCACCGAAGCATAAAAACTGTTGGGTCCGTGCTCACCGACAAACTGCTCTAAGTCCTCGTTTTTCGGATAGTAGGGCACAATCGGCTTGCCGTATTTCTCCAAGGTGCGGGCATAGACTTTATTGGTTTCTTCAAACAATCGACCCGTGTCGAGCGTGATGACTTTGATGTCGATATTATGGGCAAAAATCATGTCGGTGATGACTTGATCTTCGATGCCAAAGCTCGTGGTGAAAACTATTTTACCTGCAAAACGATGGGCAAGTTCTTTCAACACTTCAACTAATGCTGTTTTTTCAAACTCTTGATTTAATGCTAACGCTAATTCTGTACTCATATTTATTTTTTTTAAGCGCTCAAAGGCAAATCCCTCCCAAGCACTAGTTAAAGCACAAAGGTAAGCACTCAACAGAATTAATGATGCGATGAAATACTTAATTCTAAAAATAGGACTTAACACTAAAACAACTATATTTGCTTATCCTTATGTTATTTTTTGATTCAACAGCACAATAAAAATGACCAGAAACAAATCCATACAGCAGGTTGTCATCCTCGCCACCATTTCGGTGTTGAGCCTGCTCATTTTGCAATTATGGTTTCTGAAAACCACCAGCGAGCTCAATCAAAAATACATCCACGATGCCACCTCACGCGCACTGCTCAACACCGCCGACGAACTTTTCTCCCACGAAAACAACCTCAACATCGACAGCAATCACCGCGCCAAAAGCACCCGTGTGCATCGTTTTTCCGACGACACTTATTTTGTCAATGTCGGATGCAATATCAATGCGCCCATGCTCGAGCAAATCATCATCCGCGAGCTCAAGCATTTTGAAATCAACCAAGATTTTGAAGTCGAAATATTCAACAACAGCAAAACCGCAAGCAGCCATAGCCTTTGGAAATATTCGGAAGAAGATGAAAATTATATTGAAACAGCGAACGACTCTGCGCCCCTGCCTCAAAATTCCAAAATGAAATACTACTTCTGCGTCTATTTCCCCTATTATCACGACAATATAGACAGCAAAGTGCACACGTGGTATATCGCTGATTTCTTCCTTATTCTGCTGATGATTTTCTTCGGATACACCGTGTATGTGGTGTTTCGCCAACGACAACTTTCTGAGATTCAAAAGAACTTTGTCAATAACATGACCCACGAATTTAAAACCCCCATCGCCGCCATCAAGCTATCCACCAAGGTGCTCGAAGAAAGTCAGACCGACAAACAGACCGAACGCACCAAACGCTATCTGAAAATCATCGACGAGCAAGTGGAGCGACTGGGCGACCAAGTGGAACGAATACTCCAAGCCTCAACGCTCGAAGACAAAGAATTTCAACTTAATTTCAGCAAAGTGCCCATCAATGATTTTGTGGGAAAAACGGTGCACGAATTTCGTGGCTCTCACCTCGAACATGAATTTCAAATCCTATTCCACCCCTCCCCCGAGGAGTTCCTCGTGCAGCTCGACAAGCTCCACGTGTCGAATACTATATATAATATACTCGACAACGCCATCAAATATTGCGAAGGAAAAGCAGAAATAACCGTCAAAATAGAAAAGAAAAACAAGCAAATCGAAATAAGCATTGCCGACAATGGCATCGGAATACCCGCTGAATATCGCTCAAAAATCTTCGGAAGATTCTTCCGAGTGCCCACTGGAAACCGGCATGATGTAAAAGGTTTTGGACTTGGGCTGGATTATGTGCGAAAAATTATTACCTTTCACCGCTGGAAAATTGCGGTCAAGGAAAACCATCCGCAAGGCACTCAATTTATAATTATCATAAACCGACAAGATGACAACAAGTAAAACAATACTCTTGGTGGAAGACGACACCACACTCAACTTTATCATTCGCGACAACCTCGAAGAAGCTGGCTATGAAGTGGTGGCAGCAGAAGACGGAATGGCTGGATTGAAAGCTTTTGAAAAACAACATTTCGACCTTTGCCTCTTTGATGTGATGCTCCCCAAGATGGACGGATTCTCCCTAGCCCAAGAAGTGAGAAAATTAAGCCTGCAAGTGCCTATACTCTTTCTGACCGCCAAAAACCTCAACGACGATAAGATTGCGGGATTCAATTGCGGCGGCGACGACTACATCACCAAGCCCTTTAGCATGGAAGAATTGCTGCTCCGCATCCAAGTATTTTTGCGCCGAAGCAATTATCCGGTGGAAGAAATGCCTACAAAAGAACCTAGTAGTAAATGGCAGATTGGTCGCTTTTCATTCGCTTTCGACGACCTGCTGCTCAGCATCGACAAAAAAGAACGAACGCTCACCTTCAAAGAGGGAGAACTGCTCCTCTACTTCTGCCGAAATGCCAATTCTATCATGACCCGCTCGGATATCCTGAGCACTGTGTGGGGTGCCGACGACTACTACATGGGGCGAAGCCTTGATGTGTTCATCTCTCGACTACGCAAATATTTGCGCCCCGACGAGAATATCAAAATCATCAACCTCCATGGTGTCGGATTCCGTTTCAATGCCGAAGTGAAAAATCTTTAGCGCAAAGCTCCAATCTCTCTCCTCAATAAAACCAATAACTTAGCTTCCTATTATAGATTCCCTCGAAATATCATCAAAAAAATCAGTTTGATTGACATAATTGCGTGCTCTATCTTTGCCCTTGTAAAAATAACCCGCACAGCTGCTTACCCAAGCAATTGAGCACTTAAATCAAATTATTATGTCGCAAATTGGAAAACAAATCGTTGATTTCAACGTACAAGCATTCGCTAACAACGAATTTAAAGCCATCTCGAAAAACGATGTGCTCGGCAAATGGAGTATCTTCTTCTTCTATCCTGCCGACTTCACTTTCGTGTGCCCCACCGAGCTAGAAGACCTAGCGGATAACTACACTGAGTTTCAGAAAATCGGTGCCGAAGTCTATTCGGTTTCCACCGACTCCCACTTCGTCCACAAAGCTTGGAAAGAAGCGTCGCCACGCATCCAAAAAATCAAATATCCCATGCTCGCCGACCCCACAGGGGTGCTTTCGCGCGGCTTCGAGGTGATGATTGAAGAAGTGGGCATGGCTGAGCGTGGCACTTTCGTGGTGAACCCCGAGGGCGAAATCGTTGCCTATGAAGTAGTGGCTGGCAATGTCGGCAGAGATGCTTCGGAATTGCTCCGCAAGCTTAAAGCCTTGCAATTCGTGGCTTCGCATCCCGCCGAAGTTTGCCCTGCCAAATGGCAAGAGGGACAAGAAACGCTCGAACCAAGCATCGACTTGGTCGGAATTCTATAAACACACCCTCGCACACTAACACTCTTTGAGTGCGAAGTGCAAAGTGCGAAGTCAAAGATTTAAAAATATCTGCTACTTCGCACTTCTACACTTCGCACTTCACTCTTTAAAACAAAAACTATGAACGAACAATTGTTAAAACAAGTGAAAGACTTATTTCAGAACCTGAAAAGTCAATTCACACTCCAAATAACCGCTGCCCAAAATCATCCACAGCGCACCCAACTCATCGACTTCTTAAACGAAGTGGCGGCTTGCTCCGATAAAGTTTCGGTGAAAGAACAAGCGGGCGAGGGGCTTTCATTTACCATTTTGCAAAATGGCGAAACACTGCCCATCTGCTTTCGAGCCGTCCCAACAGGACATGAGTTCACCACCCTCCTACTCGCCTTGCTCAATGCCGACGGCGTGGGCAAAAACATGCCCGACGCTCTGACTGCACAACGCATCCAAAACATCAAAACGGAGGTGGAAGTAAAAAGCTATATCTCGCTTTCGTGCACCAACTGCCCCGAGGTGGCGCAAGCGCTCAACATCATGGCGATGCTCAACCCACACATCAAACACTGCATTATTGATGGAGGAATAAACCAAGCCGAAGTGGAAAAATTAGGCATTCAAGCCGTGCCCTCAGTCTATGCCAATGGCGAATTGCTGCACGTGGGACGCTCCTCTTTGAGCGAACTATTAAGCAAGCTCGAAACAATTAGCGGCACAACTTTTTCCTTGGCAAATGCCGAAACTCGAAACTACGACGTGGTGGTCGTGGGCGGAGGTCCTGCGGGAAGCGCTGCTGCTATCTATGCCGCTCGCAAGGGACTGAAAACCGCCATCATTGCTGAAAAGATTGGCGGACAAGTGCGCGAAACTGTCGATATCGAAAATCTCATCTCAGTGCCTAAGACCACAGGCGCTCAATTGGCGTCTAATCTGAAATTACACCTCGAAGACTATCCAATAGAGATTTTAGAGAATCGCTTGGTAGAAGAATTTTCAATAGATGAAGACCTTAAAATATTAAAAACCTCTTTGGGTGAAACCATTCACACTTCAGCACTCATCATCGCCACAGGGGCAAGCTGGCGCAAGCTAAATGTGCCCGGCGAAAGTGATTACATCGGCTCGGGCGTGGCTTTTTGCACCCATTGCGACGGACCTTTCTATAAGGGCAAGCGAGTGGCTGTCGTCGGTGGTGGCAATTCAGGTCTGGAAGCAGCCATCGACCTCGCCTCAATCGCCACCGAAGTAACAGTGATTGAGTTTCTGGATACGCTCAAAGGCGACCAAGTGCTGCAAGAAAAATTAAAAGAGTTTGACAACGTCCGCATCATCACCAACACAGCCACCACCGAAGTAATCGGCGATGGACAGAAAGTAACAGCCTTGAAATATAAAAATCGAGTGACCGAGCAAGAAGAAACCTTAGCTCTCGACGGCGTGTTTGTGCAAATCGGATTGAAGTCCAACAGCGACGTGTTTGCCCACACCCTAGAAACCAATCGCCTCGGCGAAATATTGATTGATGCCCACTGCAGAACTAAAATGCCCGGCATCTATGCCGCCGGCGACGTGTCGGAAGTGCCCTACAAACAAATTATCATCGCCATGGGCGAAGGAGCGAAAGCGGCGCTTTCAGCATTTGAAGATTGGATGCGGAAATAAATCCGCATCAGAGTGAACCTGTGCAAAATGAGTACTCATTTTACTCACATCAGAGTAAACCTGTGCAAATCGAGTACTCATTTTACTCACACCTGAGTGAACCCGTGCAAAATGAGTGTTTTTTCTACTCAGATTGGGATTTTTTACTTCTGGCAAGACATTTATTTTAGGTAAAATCTAATAGCGTTCCAGATATTTTTATTTTGTACAGCTTCGCCCCATCGATCGGAACGAGCTGTGTCTCCCTAATTTTATTTGGGACGCTATTAGACTAAACCCCAAAAAAATAAGCGCCATTCCTAAAAAAATTGCTAATAAATTATTATGCATCATATTTATTTACTATTTTAGAGCCTTCAAAATTATTTCTTATATTATGATGTTTAATAACAAACTAACTGCATTCACTTTAAGTGCATGCCTATTGTCTTCTGTCGCTTTTGCTCAAGACAAAAAAACCAAAAAAGAAGGTGGCTATGAGTTCACTACCGTGAAAGAAATCCCCCACACTTCAGTGAAAAACCAAAATCGCTCAGGCACTTGCTGGTCATTCTCCACCATCAGCTTTATTGAGTCGGAAATGATGCGTGCTGGAAAACCCGAAACTGACTTGTCGGAGATGTTCATTGTGTGGCATGTCTATAAAGAAAAGTCGGAAAAATATGTGCGCATGCATGGACACCTTAACTACAGCGCTGGCGCTGGCGCACGCGACATCCCTTACGTGATTGAGCGATATGGCATTGTGCCCGAAGAAGTATATACTGGGCTGCAATATGGCGAAGATAGCCATGTGCATGGCGAGATGGACGCCATGCTTTCGGCTCAAGTGGGCGCTGTGATTAAAAATTCAAACAAAAAACTGAGCCCTTCATGGACAAAATCTATTGATGGCACACTTAATGCCTATTTGGGCGAATTGCCCACTGAGTTTGAATATAAAGGCAAGAAATACACTCCCCAATCTTTCGCTAAAGATTATGTAGGCTTAGATATGAGCGACTATGTGGAGCTGACTTCCTATACTCATCACCCATTCTATGAGCCTTTTGTCTTGGCTATTCCCGACAACTGGCTTTGGGGCGAAAGCTACAACGTGCCTATGGAAGACATGATGGCGGTGATTGACAATGCAATCAAAAACGACTACACCATTGCTTGGGGTTCAGATGTGAGCGAAAAAGGTTTTGCCACTAAAAACCCCGGAATTGCTGTTGTTCCTGATGCCGACACCAAAGAAATGAGCAACGCTGAGATTGCCAAATGGGAAAACATGTCGGCAAGCGAAAAAGAAGCGCAGCTTTACAAATTCGACAAACCTGGCAATGAAAAAAACATCACCCAAGAGATGCGCCAAGAAGCCTACGACAATTATCAAACAACCGATGACCACGGCATGGAAATCGTTGGGCTTGCAAAAGACCAAAACGGTACTCCATATTATATCGTGAAAAACTCATGGGGTGAATACAATAAATATAAAGGCTACTTCTATGCCTCTGTTCCTTTTGTGCAATACAAAACGATGAGCATCATGGTAAATAAAAACGCTATCCCCAAAGACCTTCGTAAGAAATTGGGCTTGTAGTTTCAGAGCTTTAAACAACAAAAAAGCGAACCAATTTGGTTCGCTTTTTTGTTGTCAATTAATTAAATACTTTTTCCAGAATATCACTCGTGCGTTGAATCGGGTCTTCACGGATCAGCTTTTCCTCTTCTGCAATCTTCACAAACATACCATCGACTGCCTTCCCTGCCACATACTTTGTCAAATTGGGTTCGATTTGCTTTTTCACAAAAGGCAGCGCATTATATTTCTCCATCACCGTCTTCCAATAAGCTGGCGCATTCACTTTGCCCAACGACTCTTCAATGATAGGGCTGAATTTCTCGGTCAGCTCGTTGGTGGTGTGCTTTTTGAGATACTCCGTGCCCGCATCATCATCCCCAGCGACAATGTTCACAGCATCGGTGATTGTCATCTCGGTGATGGCACTGGTGAAAATATCTGCTGCCGACGAAGCTGCATCTTCAGCCGCACGGTTGAGCAATTCCACCCCCTTATCAGCCACCTTGCCCATTCCCGCTTTGCGCAAAGCAGTCTCCACCATTTGGAGTTCTTCGGGAAATCCAATTTTAACTAGACTATTTCCCAAATAGCCATCGGTGGCTGAAAGCTCCGTTACTCCTTTGCTTACACCCTTCGCCAAAGCTTCTTTCAAGCCATCGCTAGCCAACGACTCGGTCAGCCCCGAAAGACTTGACAGACTTGCTGCTGATGAGCTCGACGACTCGCTGCTTGTGGTTTCCGTGCTTGTTGAAGTTGCTCCTTTCAGAATATTCTTCCACACTTGTGCCTGCGATGCGGCACTGGTGAACAGCAAAAAGCTGAACACTAACAATCCTTTTTTCATAGTAATATATTTTTAAATGTATTGATAAATCGCATGTCCGATTAAAAGACAATCAACGTGCAAAAAAGTTTACTCCGATTGATTTTTTTCAATCATCAGCGTGAGCTGCTCAAAATCAGCAACACTCATTTGCTCAGGACGCAAATTGAAAACCTCCATGCTTTTCATTTCTTCGGAAGTGATGAACGAGCGCAATGAATTGCGCATCGTTTTTCGTCGCTGATTAAACGCCATCTTCACCACCTGAATAAACAGTTTCTCATCGCAATCGAGCTTTGCGCGCGAATTGCGCACCAAGCGAATGACGGCAGACTTCACTTTGGGCGGAGGGTTGAACACGTTTTCATGCACCGTAAACAGATATTCGATATCATAGAACGCCTGCAAGATAACACTCAAGATGCCATAGGCTTTTGAGCCGGGACCTGTTGCCAATCGCTCAGCCACCTCCTTTTGAATCATGCCCACCACCTCCGGCACTTGGTCGCGATAATCGAGCACCTTAAAAAATATCTGCGAGGAGATATTATAAGGAAAATTGCCAATCACACAAAAGCGCTCGGGGAAATAATCCGACAGACGCATGCGCAAGAAATCCTGACTGATGATGCGTGGCGAAAGCTCGGGATAATGCTCCTGCAAATACACCACCGACTCGGTGTCAATCTCCACCACATGAGTGGTGAAGTCGGGCTTCTGAAGCAAATATTGTGTGAGTACGCCCATGCCGGGACCAATCTCCAGCACATCGGCACCCTCCTTATTTTCTAGACTATCAACAATCTTTCTAGCTATGTTTTGGTCGGTCAGAAAATGCTGACCTAAATTCTTCTTGGCTCTAACTAAACTCATCTGTATTGTTTTTAAGGGGACTACTAAAAATTCACCACGGTAATTCCAGCGCCGCCGAAATCCACATGTTCATCGCGGATGGATGAAATCGCAGGGTCGGTTTTCATGTAATTGCGGATAGTCTCTTTTAGTGCTCCGCTGCCTTTTCCGTGCAATATCCTCACCTCGCTCACTCCTAGCATAATCGCATTGTCAATAAATGCTTGAATATTATTGAGTGCTTCCTCAGCACGCTGCCCACGGATGTCGATTTCCGCTTTGAAATTCAATCGCCGCTGATGCAAATCACGGCTCACATTAGCATTGGTCGAATTGTATTGCTTCTCACGTTTGGCTTCATTGTTTGACACCGCCGTGAGCTTCTTTATCGGCACTGTGGTGCGCAATTGTCCCAAGGCTACTACCGCATTTTTTTCTCCCAGCTCGATGACTTCACCCACTGCTGGCTGCCCCGCAATCTTCACCTTCGCCCCCACTTCAATCACGAGCTTCTCCATCTTCACCTTTGGTTTGGGCGCATCAGCTGGCTTTGCTTCCTTCTCCTTGCGTTTGTTTTGCTTGCGCTGAATCTTCTCCATCTTCCGATTAATCCAGTCGCCCTCCTTGCTGTCAGCCTCTTGCATTTCATCCTTAAACTCATTGAGCTGCTTGCGTAGCGTCTTGGTACTTTCCTTTTCGGCTTGCTTCTCGCGAATTTCCTTGATGGTATTTTCCACCCGCTTATTGGCTGCTTCAATCAATTTTGCTGCTTCGGCTTTCGCCTCGCTGATGATTTGCTTGCGCTGCTCGTGCAGCTTATTGAGCTCCTCTTCGTATTTTGTTGTTGTATTTTCGAGCGACTTTTCCGCCTGCCTAATCTTCATGCGCTTGGTTTCCCAATAGCGCTTATCACGGAGAATTTGGCGTAGGTTCTTATCGAAATCAATATGGTCTTGACCGATTTTCTCGGTGGCGTCTTGCAACACTTGCTCGGGCATGCCGATTTTGCGGGCAATCTCGAAGGCAAATGAGCTGCCCGGCTCGCCAATCTTGAGCTCAAAGAGCGGTTCGAGTTTATGCGTATCATAAAGCATTGCTCCATTGACAATTCCCTCGGCTGAGCTGGCGAAGTGTTTCAGATTGGTGTAGTGGGTGGTGATGACTCCAAAGACTTGCATCTCGTTGAGCTTGGCGAGGATTGCCTCGGCAATCGCGCCGCCAAGCATTGGCTCGGTGCCCGTGCCAAATTCATCAATCAGCACGAGCGTGTGGCTATTGCCTTGACGGATGAAGTGTTTCATGTTGAGCAAGTGCGAACTATACGTACTCAAGTCATTGTCGATGGACTGCTCATCGCCAATGTCGATGAAAATATTTTCAAAGAAACCCGCCACGCTCGATTCGAGCAAGGGAATGAGCAATCCGCATTGCAGCATGTATTGCAACAGCCCCACTGTTTTTAGGCACACTGATTTCCCCCCGGCATTAGGTCCTGAAATCAGCAAGATATGCTGCTCTTCAGTCAATTTGATATTGAGCGGCACAATGCTTTGTTTTTCTTTTTCGAGCTTAAAGCGCAGCAAAGGATGTGTGGCATGATACCATTCCAAGTGGGGTTCCCACTTCATCGTCGGCTTGATGCCCTCCATCTTATTGCCCAAAATTGCTTTTGCCCGCACAAAATCCACCAACGCCAAGAAATCATATTGCGCCATCAGATCATCGAGGTTGGGACGTATTTCATTGGCGAAGTTCACCAAGATGCGCACAATTTCGCGACGCTCAGCATATTCCAGCTCTCGGATTTGATTGTTCATTTCCACCACTTCGGCAGGCTCAATGTAGGCAGTCTTTCCTGTGGCTGACTCGTCATGCACAATCCCTCGGATTTGTCGTTTGTTGCCTGCTGAAATCGGAATCACCGGTCGCCCATCACGAATGGAAAGCGAGGTGTCAGCATCCACCCACCCATCTTTTTGCGCTTGGCGCAAAATGGCATAGAGGCGTTTCGACACATTGCCTTGCTTGCTCGCCAGCTCGCGGCGAATCTGTGCCAATTCGGGCGAAGCCGAGTCTTTCACCTTGCCGTTGGAATCCAAAATACGCTCAATCTTATCGCGCACCATGGGATAGCTCTCCACCTGCGACACCAATTGCCGCATGGTGGGATAACTCTCCTCGTGGAGCTGATTGACAAATCGAAGGATGGCGATGATTGTTTCGAGCGAGCGCTTAAGATTGAAAAGCCGTTCGGCATCCATAAATCGCCCCTCAGTTCGGAGCTCTTGCAGCGCCGAGCGCATGTCGAAGTAGAAATTAATTGGAAACCCATTGGTTTCTTTCAGCAGCTTGGCAAACTCATCGGTGAGCGCCAGCTCCCATTTCAGATGATTGGGCTTGGTGATGAATTTCATTTCATCCACCAGCTCCTTTCCCAAATTGCTCAAGCAGATTTCCTTCAGCATGGCGCGAATTTGGGCAAAACCGATTTTTAATTCAAAGTTCTCGGGATATATATTATTCATTATCTGGTTCGTTTTCAAGACCGACAGCTCAAATAATCAAGCCATCTTGCATGTGCACCGTGTAGTCGGATTGCGCAGCAAATCCTTCATCGTGAGTAACAATCACCAAGGTTTGGTCGAACTCATCGCGCAAGCGGAAGAATAAACTGTGAAGGTCATCACGGTTTTTACTGTCGAGATTGCCCGAAGGCTCATCAGCCATAATCACCGAAGGGTTGTTGATGAGCGCTCGAGCCACAGCCACCCGTTGTCGTTCGCCCCCTGATAGTTCCGCTGGCTTGTGGTGCATGCGGTGGCTTAATCCGAGATAGTCGAGCAACTCCTTTGCTCGTTTTTCGGTGCGGTCTTTTGCCTGATTGCCAATATAGGCAGGCAAGCAGACGTTTTCGAGTGCATCAAACTCAGGCAGAAGATAGTGAAATTGAAAGACAAATCCAATTTCATTATTGCGAAACTGCGCCAATTGTTTTTCGCGCATGGCAAATATATTTTCACCTTTTATATAAAGCTCGCCCAAATTCGGACGGCTAAGTGTGCCTGCTATTTGCAGCAAAGTGCTTTTGCCCGCACCACTAGCACCGATAATCGAATAGAGCTTTCCTTGGGGGATTTCTAAATCAATACCTTTCAGCACTTCCAATTCGCCAAAAGACTTATGAATATTTTGCAGTTTAATCATAAGAGAGCTAATTAAAACAATTTGGGCAGATAGAGCAGCGCTATTTCATAGAGAATATAGGCGGCATAAAGAAACAAGAAGAAGGCACCAGCCATTTTCGTCATTCGCCATTTATTGATGATGATGGTGAGCAAGAAAATAATCAGCGAGCCAAAAAGAATCACCGATGAGCGCAGCATGCCCTCACCTTCAGCCAATACATTTTCGCCATGTGTGAGGATATAAATAAGGAAGGGAAGCCCCAGCCCCACTAAGATGTCAAAGATATTCGAACCTAGCGCATTGCTGATTGCCATGTCGCCCCGCCCCTGCTTAGCCACCACCATTGATGAAATCAAGTCGGGCACAGAAGTTCCCGCTGCAAGGATGGTGAGTGCAATTATTGACTCGGGGATGCCTGTGATGTGAGCGATGCCCACAGCTCCCTCCACCATGAGCCAACTTAGCGCAGCAATCAGCACGATAGATGCCACAAAGACCAAATGATAGTGCTTCTGCTTGGGCATGATGAAGTCGAGGGTTTTATCCACCCAATCTTTTTTCTCGTTGTCGTCCTCGTTATTGTCGGTCTCAATCGCTTGGTCGGTATAGGGAAACCATTTTCGCCAATTGACCACCGCAAACACATAGAGCAGATATATTCCCAAGAATAATACGGCATCAGTCAAGCTAAACTGTCCATCGGTGAGCCCCCAAATGAGCAGCACCACAGCTAGGGCATAGAAAATCGAATCACGCACGATGGGCTGCCAAGTAACCTTGCTGCTTCGTGTGAACGCCACAATTCCGCAGATTACCAAAAGATTGAAAATTGCACTTCCCACGATGCTTCCCACGCCAATTGCTCCGTGCTCGCCGGGCTTGAGCACCGCAAAAAGAGCAACGAATAATTCAGGGGCACTCGAGCCAATCGCCATGAGCGTGGCTCCGGCAGCATCCGACGACAATTTAAGGTCGGCAGAAATGCGGTCGAGCGATTGCACAAAATAGTTATCAACAATGCGAGCCAGCAGAAAGAAGCACGCAAGGAGAAGCAGGGAATACAATATTAATGTCATAATTTATTATTTTTGTTGTTTTCGTCATCAATCAATTGTTGAATTTCATTTTCTGCCGATTTAATGTCGGAAACAGAATGGTTGATTTCTCGATTGATTTCTTCTTTAGCCTTATTAAATTCATTGACGGCTTTCCCCATCGTTCGCGCAATTTCAGGAATTGATTTAGCCCCGAAAAATAAAAGCACCACGAGCAGGATAACTACTATTTCGCTTCCTCCGATGAAAAGTATCGTCATATCAATGAGATTCTAAAATATATAGCTCACAAAGGTAGGATAATATTTAGAATTGGCAATTGCAGAGCTGGTTTACACTAGGCAAATCGCTTTTAAGCTTCCTTATTTTAAGTTTTAAAGCGATTTTACACGGCATTTCATCCATCGTTCCTCTTTTTTCAAAATGTATTCGGACTATATTTTCCAAAATGTGATGCGAATACACATGTATTCGAACTATATTTTTCAAAATGTGATACGAATACATGATGTACATGGACTATATTTTCCAAAATGCGATACGAATACATATGTATTCGGACTATATTTTTCAAAATGTGATACGAATACATATGTATTCGGACTATATTTTTTCAAATGTGATACGAATACATGATGTACATGGACTATATTTTCCAAAATATGCTTCGAATACACGGTGTATTCGAAGCATATTGAAACGAAAAGTTAAAAGCAATTTACCTACGGTTTGCACTGGGCGAAAAAGATGTTTTAAGCTCGCTTGATGTTTTGCAGGCAATAACTTTTCTGAAGGCTTCTGCAAAAAAACCTCTTAGTTTTTATTGCCCATGAGCTTGCCCACAGCATAATCGCCACCACCAAAGATGCTGAGTGTAATAAATACTATAAAGTATAGCACCGCTAATTCTTTTTTCGCAAACACATCGCCACCATGCACAAAGAAAATAGCTGTGAACATGGAAAAAGCAATGGGCAATGAAGTCCAGCGGGTGTAGATGCCGAGCACCACAAGCACTGAGCAGAAAAATTCAGCTCCAACGGCAAGAATGAGCGAAGCGATGTTGCCAATGCCATAGGGGTCGGGAAAATGATGATTGCCATTGAGCAAATCGAGCAGCTTAGGGATGCCATGAGTGAGCATGCTGCCTGCGGCTGTAACTCGAAGGATGAGTAGCCAAATATTTTGTAATACGGGTGATGCTTTTTGTGCCATGATTTATTGTTTTTTATTTGATGAATAACAAGCTTACCGCCATTTAGTTTTCAGAAACTGATTTCAGGCACAAAACTAGCAAAAGTTTCGCAAGACAGACACCGAATTTTCGTGTTTCTTTTATCTCGCTGAACAATTCAAGCTTGGAGAAAAATGTAAAATATTTTGAAATGCGAAGACAAAATAATGAGTTCATCAAGCATTTCTAGTATATTTGCCCACTATGCAAATGAAATATATTTTTATCACCTTATTTATAGCCTTTTGTGGGCATTCGGTTTGGGCACAATCAAGCGACGACCCGTTTGGGAATCCTTATGACAACATGGATTCTTCCGACGAATATGAACACGAACATGAGGATGAACACGAACACCATAAAAACGACTCGGTAATTTCGATTATCTCTGCATGGCGAATTTCGCATGATGGCGCCCGCATCGTTCCTGTTGAGCTAGACACCGCACTGCGGGATTTCCACCTATACGACCCTGTCTATCGACATAATATCTTGCCTGCTTCGACTGGAAACATCGGGGGATATTACCAATATGCCGACTTTTTCAAACGGAAGTATGACAATGACTTCTATCTCTCGCGAAATGTCGAGGGATATATGAAAACGTCTTCAAATTTGCAATATCTCAATACAACAACTCCTTATTCTACCTTGACTTATGTGCAAAATTTGAATAAGAATGTACGGCCTGAGGTGTTGTTTAATATTGACCATAGTCAGAATGTTAATCCTGATTTTGGATTTCGATTTCAATTAGACACTGATAATTCGACAGGTTTCTATCAGAGTCAAGAATCAAAGTTAAATTCAATGGCACTCTACACGACTTATCTCACCGATAAGTTTAATTCTCATGCAGCTTTCATCGCCAATCGCCACCGAACTCAAGAAAATGGAGGACTTCAAGCCGACCAAGTGGGCTTGAACCATTACGAAGAAACGGAGACCTATCTGGTGAATATGACCAATGCCGATTCCGAGGTGAAAAATCGCACCTTTAGCACCGTCAATGAATATAAATTGGGAAAAACAGAAGAAGTAGAGGATGAAAATGGCTATCTCAACGAGCGATTCCGTCCGATTACCGGATTAATCTACAAGCTGGAATACACCTCTAATCTACGAGCTTTCAGCGAAACAACTCCCAACACCGACTTTTTCAGCAACACTTATTATAATAGCTCAACCACTGCCGACACGATATACTATAACAGATTGACCAACATCTTTCAGCTGAAATTCTATGAAAATCCAGACAAAAAATACACTTTCTCGAAACGAGCCTATATCGGCAACGATATCGTAACGGTGAATATGCATGACACCATCGTTGGGGATTTGGCTAAAGACCGAATGTATAATTCTTATCTGGGCGGAGGAATAGCGCGCGAAAATGGCGAGTTCTGGACGTGGGATTTCAACGGAAAGTTTTATTTCACTGGCTATAAGGTGGGACAGACAGAGCTAGAGGGATACATGGAAAAACCGCTGCGAATCAAGCAAGACACCACTACTTTGCGCATTGAAGCGGAAATAAACTCCATGGTGCCCGATTATTTTCAAGAAAACCTGACAACCAACCACTACATTTGGAACAATCGCTTCAACAACACCAATGAAATGGTGGTACGGGGAAAAATTTCTTCGCAACGAGCGAAAATGTCGTTAGGGTTTAATTATGCGGTGATCGACAATTACATCTATAATAACGAACTCTCAATCCCCACACAATATGGCGGAGAAATCTTAGTCATGTCGGCTTATGTGAATAAAACAATTGAGTCTAAGTTCTGGGATATCAGGGCGAGAGGACAGTGGCAAAGCAGCAATAGCAGTGTATTGCCATTGCCCACGCTATCCGCCCTGCTGCAAGTGGATTTTAAATTCACCCTCGCCAAAGTGCTGCACAATAGAATAGGTTTCGATGTGAGATACAACACCGCTTATTATGCCGATGCCTACAACCCCGCCACAGGGCAGTTTTATCAGCAGCGCAATCAGAAAATAGGCAACTACCCGATCACTAATTTTCACTATGATTTCAAGCTGAAACGAGCCCGATTGTTTCTTCAAATGATGAATGCAACCGCAGGATGGTTCGACGACAACTATTGGGTAGCTCCCGACTATCCGCTCTATCGTCTAGCTTATCGCTTCGGTGTGGCGTGGTCTTTCTATGATTAACAACTGATGCCGATGAAAAGAAAACTAACTATAATTATCTCTATTGTTATTGCCCTCCTGATTATCGCAGCACTGCTAAAATTGAGGGCAATGTCGATGAAGTTCAACCATGAACCGATACAAAAAGGAGTGTATCAGGAAAATTCACTCGACCGCATCTTGCGAGAAGGAAAAGTGCGTGTGGTGGTGATTAATAATTCTATTGATTACTTCTCCTATAAAGGACGCATGATGGGCTTTCAATATGAACTAGCCAAACAGTTTTGCGAGGACCTGGAACTCGAAATGGACTTGTATGTACAAGACAACCTTGTGAATACCCTCGAAGGATTGCAACACAAAGTCTATGATTTTGCGGCGCAAAGTATCACCATCACCAAAGAACGACGCCTGACAATGGACTTCACCGCTCCCCTTTCGAGCTCGGAACAGGTGCTTGTGCAGCGAAAGAACACCGATTTGTCAATACTGAGAGAACAGTTGCAGCTGGCAGGCAAAACAATAGTAGTCCCAATCAACTCAAGCTATGTGTCGCGACTAGCAGCCTTGTCGGATGAAATCGGAGATTCGATTATAATCGTCCAAGACTCCCTCGCAACAGTCGAAACTCTCATCGCCGATGTGGCTAGCGGAGCGATTGATTACACGGTGGCTCATCGCGATGTGGCAGAAGTAAATAAAGGATATTATGACAACATAGACATCGACTTACCAATAAGCTTTAAGCAGGAAGAAGCGTGGATTGTGAGCAAGGGAAATGAAAAACTATTGGATTGCCTTAATGGATGGTTGATTAATTATTCGCAAACAGCAGAATACAGAAACCTGTATGCCAAATATTATCTAAATCGGAGATCTTACATCTCCCCTACCAACATCTACACCAACCTGCAAGGAGGAAAACTTTCGCCTTTCGACCAACTAATCAAGCAGAAATGCGAGAAGTTTTCGCTCGACTGGCGTTTGGTGGCATCAATAATCTATAATGAGTCGAACTTCGACCCCGAGGCCACCTCTTGGGTTGGCGCTCAAGGACTGATGCAAGTGATGCCCGATGCTGCCGAAACCTTCCGCGTGGAAAGCTATGAAACCCCCGATGGAAACCTCGAAGCTGGAATGCGCATGCTCACTTGGCTCGACGAAATATTTATGGCTGAAATCCCCAATCCCGAGGAGCGGTTGAAATTCGTCTTAGCTTCCTATAATGTGGGGCTAGGGCATGTGAGAGATGCTCAGCGATTAGCCGAAAAATACGGCAAAATTAATATTGTGTGGGATAAAAATGTCGATTACTTCTTGCGAAATAAATCGAAAACAGAATATGTGAATGACCCCGTGGTGAAGTATGGTCGCTGTCGTGGCGAAGAACCCTATCAGTATGTGATTAAAGTCCTCGAAACATATCGCCATTATTGCAATCTCGTGCCAAACACAAAATAAATTCCTCGAAATCAATACATCGTTTTCGTGGTTTATGTATCTTTGCCAACATCATAAAATCAAAATAAAATATTATGGCTGAATTTATCTATCAAAAGCCTTTCCCAATCCTCAAAGACACGACGGAATACCGCTTGCTGACGAAGGATTATGTTTCTACAACAGAATTTGACGGTAGAAAAATCTTGAAAATCGACCCTAAAGGTCTCGAGCTATTGGCGCAAGAAGCCATGGCTGATGTGTCATTCTATCTTCGTGCTGCACACCTCAAAAAGCTGCGCTCGATCCTCGATGATGAAGAGGCAAGCGACAACGACAAATTTGTGGCACACACCATGCTGGTAAACCAAGTGGTGGCTGCGGAAGGAGAACTTCCTACTTGCCAAGACACTGGAACAGCTATCGTGATGGGCAAAAAAGGCGAAAACGTCTATACAGGAGCTAACGACCCACTTCACCTTTCGAAAGGGATTTACAACACCTATCAAGACCGCAACTTGCGCTATTCACAAGTCGTGCCGTTCACCATGCTCACCGAAAAGAACACAGGCAACAACCTGCCTGCGCAAATTGATATTTATGCCGAAGAAGGTCATAAATATGAGTTCCTTTTTATGACCAAAGGTGGTGGCTCAGGCAATAAAACCTATCTTTATCAACAGACTAAAGCTCTCCTGACCGAAGAAGCTTTGACCGCTTTTGTGAAAGCTAAAATCAAAGACCTTGGCACTTCGGCTTGCCCTCCCTATCACCTTGCATTTGTGATTGGCGGCACTTCTGCAGAAGCCAACTTGGCGGCAGTGAAGAAAGCTTCAACAGGCTATTTCGACCACCTGCCAACAGAAGGCAACGAAGGTGGACAAGCATTCCGCGACTTGGAATGGGAAGAAAAAGTGCTTAAAATCTGCCATGAAAGTGGTATTGGCGCACAGTTTGGCGGCAAATATTTTGTGCACGATGTGCGTGTAATTCGCATGCCTCGCCATGCTGCCTCTTGCCCTGTGGGCTTAGGTGTGAGTTGTAGTGCCGACCGAAACATCAAAGCGAAAATCACCGAAGACGGTATCTTCTTGGAACAATTGGAGAAAAATCCTCGTCAGTTCCTGCCTGCCACTTCGCCACTCATGGCTCCAGCGGTGGAAATTGACCTCGACCGCCCCATGGCAGAAGTGTGTGCTGAGCTTTCAAAATATCCCACAAAAACACGCTTAAATCTAAAAGGCACACTCATCGTGGCTCGCGATATTGCGCATGCGCAAATCAAAAAGATGATTGATGAAGGACAGCCAATGCCTGAATACATGAAAAATCACCCTGTGTATTATGCCGGACCTGCGAAAACTCCCGATGGCATGCCATCAGGCAGCTTCGGACCAACTACGGCACAACGCATGGACCCTTATGTAAATGAATTTCAAAAACAAGGCGGCTCAATGATTATGGTGGCAAAAGGCAATCGCACGCAACAAGTAACCGATGCTTGCCAAGCAAATGGCGGATTCTACCTTGGCTCAATCGGCGGTCCTGCGGCTATCTTGGCAAAAGAAAGTATTCAATCGGTGGAAGTGGTCGATTTCCCCGAATTAGGCATGGAAGCGGTAAGAAAAATCAAAGTCGTGAACTTTCCTGCCTTTATTATTGTTGATGATAAAGGAAATGATTTCTTCAAAGAAGTCATGTAGGAATTTATAAACAACTTAATAATTAAGAAAATGCTTACAAAAAAAATGTTAGGTGCTCTCAACGAGCAAATCAATGCCGAACTTCACTCGGCATACTTGTATCTTTCTATGTCCACTTGGCTAGAAGAGCAAGGTTTGGGCGGTTTCGCCAACTGGATGCGTGTGCAATATCAAGAAGAAACAGCTCACGCCATGAAAATCTTGGACTATGTGCAAGAACGTGGCGAAAGAGTTTTGCTGACTCCCATCGCTGCTGTTGATCAAAACTTCGACAGCCTATTGGCGGTCTTTGAACAAACTTTGACACACGAGCAACTCGTAACTTCACTCATCAACAATTTGGTCGATATCTCGATTGAGGAAAAAGACCACGCCACACGCAGTTTCTTGCAGTGGTTTGTCGATGAGCAAGTGGAAGAAGAAGCCACAGCTCAAGCCATCATCGACGACTTGCGCTTGCTCAATGGCGAAGGTCATGGCGTGTTTACATTGAACCGTGAATTTGCAGGACGAAGCTATGCTCCAATTGCGGAGTAATCGCTAACAATCTGAAAAACAAAAAGGGCGTATCGGAAGATATGCCTTTTTTTGTTTACATTTACAGCGAAAAAACAGAACTTTAATTTTTAAAGTATGAAGAAATCAAAGAAAAAAAATAAAACCAATAGCTTCAATAAAAGAGATTTGAAACAAAATATTCTGAATGTTTTCTATGAAAATCAGAATAAAACCTTCAACTATCAGATCATAGCCAAAGAACTACGCATCACCGATAAGGAAGTAAAGCGACTAATCAATGTGGTGCTACTCGAACTTTTCGAGTCAGGGCGCATCGAGCAGCCCTATCGAGGTCGATTTAAGATTAGCTCTAAGGTGGCTAGCATTATCGGAAAGATCGAGATTTTGCCCAACGGGTCTGGCTTGTTTGTGTCCGACGAGCTCGAACAACCAATGATTATTTCAGCTCGCAATTTGCAGCATGCCATGGATGGCGATGAGGTAAAAGCCGCCCCCTATGCCAAGCGCAAAGGGAAAGGATTAGAAGGAGAAGTGATTGAAATTGTGAAACGTGCAAAGGATACTTTTGTAGGAGTGATTGAACGTTCGCGCCATTATTCTTTTTTAATTCCTACGGGGAAATCTCCTTTCGACATATTCATTCCCAATGAAAAATTAAACGGCGCTGAGAGCGGTCAGAAAGCTGTGGTGCGCATCACCGACTGGCCAGCACGAGCCAAAAACCCCAATGGAGAGGTGATTGAGGTGCTCGGTCGTGTAGGAGAAAACAATGCCGAAATGAATGCCATTTTAGCAGAATACAATTTACCCCTTCGGTTTCCCGAAAAAGTGCTGAATGCTGCCGAGCGCATAGCCGATGAAATCTCCGAAGAAGAGATCTCGCTCCGTAGAGATATGCGCAAAACCCCCACCTTCACCATCGACCCCGCCGATGCAAAAGACTTTGATGACGCACTTTCCATCGAGGAAATTGGCAATAATCTTTGGGAAATTGGCATTCACATCGCCGATGTGAGCCACTATGTGCGCCCGAACACCATTCTCGATGATGAAGCCTATGAGCGTGCCACTTCGGTATATTTGGTAGATCGAGTGATTCCGATGTTGCCCGAAAAACTATCGAATGGCGTTTGCTCCCTTCGTCCGAATGAAGACAAACTATGCTTCTCGGCAATTTTTCAGATGAACGCACAAGGAGAAGTGAAAAAAGAATGGTTCGGGCGAACTGTCATCCATTCCAATCGGCGTTTCACCTATGAGGAAGCGCAAAATATCATCGAAACAGAACAGGGAGACTTAAGCACCGCGGTTCTTCAATTGCACCATATTGCTCAACAACTTCGAGCCGAACGCTTCACCAAAGGCTCAATTGGATTCGACCGAGTGGAAGTGAAATTTGAAATTGACGAACAAGGCAAGCCGCTTTCAGTCTATTTTAAAGAAGCTAAAGAAAGCAATAAGTTGGTGGAAGAATTTATGCTGCTTGCCAATAAGCGCGTAGCCGAATTTATCGGCAAAAAAACGAAAGGACGAGGTGAAAAGACTTTCGTTTATCGCATTCACGACCGACCAAATGCCGAGAAACTTGACAACTTCAATCACTTCATCAATAAATTTGGATATAATATCCAGACAAACACTGTGCGACAGATATCCGATTCAATGAACTCACTACTCACTCAGGTAGAGGGCAGGAACGAGCAGAATGTGATTGAAATCTTAGCCATCAGAACGATGGCAAAAGCGGAATATTCCACCCGCAACATCGGGCACTATGGTTTGGGATTTGATTTCTACTCGCATTTCACCTCCCCCATCCGCCGCTATCCCGATGTGATGGTACATCGCCTGCTAGAGCGCTATCTCGATGGCAAACGTTCAGCAGATGCTGCTAAATATGAAGAAAATTGCAAACATTGCTCCGAGCGCGAAAACTTGGCAGCTAATGCCGAACGAAGCTCAATCAAGTATAAGCAAGTAGAGTTTATGCAAGACAAAATCGGTCAGCAATTCAAAGGAGTCATCTCAGGCTTGACCGACTGGGGAATTTATGTCGAACTAGATGAGAATAAATGCGAAGGAATGATTCCAATGCGAGAGCTCGACGATGATTTTTATTCTTTCGACGAAAAAGATTATTGCCTCTATGGACAGCATTCGGGCAAAGCTTTCCATTTGGGCGAAAAACTCACCGTGGAAATCACCCGAGCAAACCTAGAACGCAAACAGCTCGATTTTAAGTTGATACATAAAGTCGAATAATCATTCTTCAAAACTTCCATTAGAGAAAATTGAAAGAAATGAACTTTCTTCCGAAAAAAACTACTGAAACATTTGCACGAAACAAATTTAGCATTACCTTTGCATCGCTTTAGGAAACAAAGCACCAAAGAAACTCCCCAATAGCTCAGTTGGTTAGAGCGGCGGACTGTTAATCCGTAGGTCGTAGGTTCAAGTCCTACTTGGGGAGCGAAAGGCGAAGACAAGAAACGCCAAAAGTGTACAAAGTCCTGTAAAACATCAGTTTTGCAGGACTTTTTTTATTTCTCGACTTAGGCAAAAGGACAAGAAAAAGCCAATTTTGGACAGAGTTGGGTTACAAAAAGGTTACACGAAAATCGGAAAATATTTCTGTAACCTTTTTCCTTGTAAGTCCTTGAACTGTCGCATATTGTCTTAGTTCGTGTAGCTCAAATTTAGATTATTAATCTCACCTTTGTAACCTCATCTGGTTACTAAAAATGAGGTGAAAAATTGAGTTATTATGAGCAACACTTTTAAAGTCCTCTTCTATTTGAGGAAAAACCATGTAAACAAATGTGGGAAATCAGGCATCATGGTTAGAATTTCCATTAATGGCGAACGCTGTGCGTTTAGTACAAAGCAGGATATTGAGCCTGAATTGTGGGATACCAAGCTAGGTTTAGTCAAAGGGAAAAGTCATTCTGCGATGGTTGTTAACAATTTTCTTGAAGATATTCGGGCTTCTATCAGGAATACCTATTATGATATCGAAAGAGAAGAAAAGATTGCAACTGCCGAAAAAGTAAAGAACGCTTTCCTAGGTAACATTACTCCTGTAAAAGGAGAAACCCTTCTATCGGTTTTCAAAGTTCACAACGATGACTTTGCGAAACTAATTGGGGTAAGTCATACCCAAGCCACCTATAATAAGTATGCACGAGCTTATGACCGACTAAAAAGCTTCATGAAACAAGAGTATAATATCTCCGACATTGCGTTGGCAGATATTAATTTGAAGTTCATCACCGACTTTGAGGCGTATCTTCGCATCCACTGTGGCATTTGCGAAAACACAACCTCTAAGTATATGCAGCGTTTTCGTCGCATCGTCACCATGGCAATGAATAATGGGTGGCTTACCATCGACCCTTTCGCCAACTATAAAATCCGCTTCAAGAAAGTTGATCGGGGCTATCTTTCCGAAGAAGAATTGGAGCGCATTTTTCAAAAGAGATTCTCAATTGAACGCCTCGAACACGTGAAAGATATTTTCATCTTCGCATGCTTCACCGGCTTAGCCTATGTGGATTTAAGGAATCTGACTTCCGACAATATCCGGAAGTCTTTCGATGGCAATATGTGGATAATGACCAAGCGACAAAAGACTGATATTGCCGTGAACGTGCCCTTGCTAAAAATACCGAAAGCTATCTTAGAGAAATATCACGGCAAGCTTCCCGATGGAAAACTATTGCCCATGATGAGCAATCAGCGACTTAATTCCTACCTCAAAGAAATTGCTGATATTTGCATGATTAACAAGAATTTAACATTTCACCTAGCAAG
>JBKECD010000115.1:0-8769 GCA_047974225.1 Mangrovibacterium sp. | reverse complement strand
CGCTAAAAGCGGAATAATATCGAGCAAATTTGCCACCCAAAAACATTGGCATTTGGGCGAACGGTCTAAATGCAATGTGCTATAAGCATTGTAATCTTCTATTTGCAGAACCTCTGTGTAGTTTGGTCGTTTGGCTTGAAAAAGCACGGCGTCGATGCCAAAGTTGATAGCGCCTATCACATCATTATTCCAATCGTCGCCCATCATAATTGACTCGCTTTTGCGGGCATTCACATTGCGGAGGGCATATTCAAAGATCGCCGCTTTGGGTTTGGGAGCGCTCACTGTTTCTGAGAGGGTAATCGACTGAAAGAAATGCGCAATGCCTGCCGACTGCATTTTTTTGTGCTGCACTTCCACAAAACCATTGCTGATGATGTGTAGCTGATACCCTAGGACTTTGAGCTCGCTCAGCAGCTCTGTGCAGCCCGGGAAAAGTTGGGTTTGCTCGTTCATCAAATCAAGATAGAAGCTGTTGGCTTGCTCGGCATCGTGCTTGATGCCAAAGTGCGCAAAGGGTTCGGCAAATCGTCGTGAGCGCAATTCTTCTTTGGTGCTTATTCCTTGGCGATATTCGTCCCACAGTCGGTCGTTCACTCCTTCATAAAAAGCGAAGAAGTCGGCAAAAGAAGGAAGCTGGGGAAGAATGTTTAGTTGCTCCAAGCATAGGTGCATGGCTCTTTCTGAGTTGGACTTGAAATCCCAAAGCGTGTGGTCGAGGTCGAAAAAAAGATGCTTATATTTGGTTTGTGTGCGAATCATATTGATATTGTTTCTGAGTGGGCAAAGATAATTGTTTTTTTGTGGGCGAATTGGGTGTTGTTAGCTACTATTTTATTTGTTTATACAACTAATAACTCCTATTTCAAAAATAAGCATTTAATTTGTTCGTGAATAACTAGATTGTAGCAACATAGAAACAAAAAAACATATGTACGCCCGAAATAAAATAACCAAACTTGCCCTTGTTTTGTTCAGCTTATTATTTAGCGGAATGTGGGCAAATGCGCAGACAATCACCAATGCTGTAACCATCGAGATGGACTTCTGCACGGTGCACACCAATGTGATTATGAACCTCTCGGGATTGCCGAGCACTGCCACCACATCGACTATTAAGTGGTATGAGATTGACAATACGGGGGCGGAAACCATAGTCGCCACAGGGGTAACGACCTACACTTCGCTCTTTACACGGAAATACTATATCACCTATGTGGATAGCGCAGATGGCGTAACCTATAAAACCAACAACTTCACCACTGGAACGGAATTGGTGACGAATGGAAATTTTGAAGAAGGGAATACGGGGTTTACAACGAAATACACTTATGTAGTCGATGGCTCCGGTCAATCTGAGCTATACCCTGAAGGTTATTACGCTGTGGGCTCGAATGCGAATAACTATCATGGCAGTTTCTATGGCTTAGCTCGTGGCGGTACAGGGAACTTTATGATTGTGAATGGTTCGCCTAATGGTGAGCTTGCCACCATTTGGACACAAGAGATTGCCGTCAAAAAGGGAACAACCTATTATTTCTCTGCCTATGGAATTAGCTTGAACCAATCAAGCCCCTATGCCAATCTTCGGTTTTCCATCAATGGCGCGCAAATCGGTACAAATCAGCTTTTGAGCAAAGCCTCGGTGCAATCGACTAAAAATGCTTGGACAGTGGATAACCGCTTCTATGGCAACTGGACTGCCGATTCTGATGTGGCGGTGCTTTCGATTGTGAACCTGCAAACGGCTGCTGGTGGTAACGACTTCGGTATTGATGATATTTCTTTCGGTACATTCTCACCTCCAGCGGTGAATATTGGGGGATTGAATGGCAATGTGGAAGTTTGCGAGGGAACGCCCATCAGCATCACTGCCAATGTTTCTGACGGTTGTGCTGATGAATATGCTTATGAATGGATTAATTACACCGACACCAGCACTCCGGTGCTTTATTCCAACACCAGCGCACTTAACATCGACTATCCCACTCAATTCCAACACGGTGGAGAGTGGAAGCTCGTAACGAAAGACTCCTATACCACCGACACCCTTTCTTTTTATCTCAATCTATTAGAAACCCCCGATATTTCTTTCACCACTTCCTGCGTAACTCGAAACCAAATCACAGGGGTGGAAAACTCCGATGGTGCAATCTATATCACAGGCGATGGCTCAGTGGCATTTCGTTTGCTGAATAGTTCTGGCGCCGTGGTGGGGGCTTGGAGTAGCTCGACATTTCAATATGAAAACTTAGCTTCGGGCACCTACACCATTGAAGCGAAGTTTGCCGACTCTTCGCTCAGTTGTACTTCGAGTGCCGAAGTGTCGCTTTCGAGCGAGATGTTCACCGTGCTTCCTCCCGACCAATTTTGCCAAGGAGGAGAAACTAACATTACCGTGTCGCCCTCGTTGTGCTGCTATGAGTGGAGCGACAAAACGCAGAAGTTTCCAGATAAATGCACCGAGTCCGACCAGACTTATGTGATGAGTAGCACCCTTTTCAAAAATACCTATGTGGAGGGCAGCAATCAATATGTGGCAGGCACTGAGGTGTCCTATCGCCAAGTGGGTATCTTTCGCCTTGAGGAAGTGAACAACGCTTTGATTGTGAAAGATGATGGCAAAACAGGTTTCACCTACTCGATTTATGAATATCCGTTCAACCCCAAAGAACCCTCGAAAAACTTTGTGGTGCGGATTAATTATAGTAGCTCGCTATCGAAAGCCGAGCGAGCGATTAAAAAACTCACCGTGGGCAAGGTTTATGTGATTGTGGCGAATGCTTCATCGACGGCTTCGGAGTGTTATGGCGGCTTGATGTACACCGATGCTGGGAAAATGACTTCAGCATTGTTCCCCGATATTTCATGGTATAACGACCCCGAAGGAACGGATTTGGTGGGCGAAGGCGAGAGCATTACCACCGAAACACTTTTCCCTAGTGGCACAGCCACACCAGGCATCTATTCTTTCTATGTGTCGTGCTGCACCGATGGGTGTAATATCGACAAGGTGAGCGTTACGATCAACCCTATTCCCGTGTTGAGTTCTAATCAGACTGTCTGCTCGGGCAGTAGCACCAATATCAAGCCTATTGTGCTTGATGCCAATGGCAACGAGATTGACACCGAGCTTTTCCCAATAGAATATAAGTGGTCGGTTCTTTCGAATTGGGGAGTGGTGAGCAGCGGAATTACGGCTTCGGATTATTATCAAGAAACCATGACGCAGACCATTTCGCTTGCGGACGGTTTTGCCTGTGGCGAAGCCACTTATTCGGTAACCGCTCGTGTGGGCGGAAGCACGGCAGGTTGCGAGAGTAACACCACCAATGTAACGGTGCGGATTGTGGATTTGAATAAGATTGAGGCGTTTGAAGCAATCAGCCAATGTGTGCTTCCAATCACTTCTGCCACATGGAATGCTTTGGAAGAGCCCGACTCGGACATTGCAGAAGAACGCCCCGATTATATTCAATTTAAAGAGGGCGACACCTCGCTTGATTTCTCCACCGATGCCATTCCTTCGGATGCTTGCTACACGGAGTTGATGAATAATTTTGAATGGTGGATTACCAAAGACAGTGCGCCGACTACTATATTATATAGTGGTATCACGCAGCCGAGTGCCGATTTGGTGGATGGTAATGTCATTCAATTGGGATTGGATGATGCTGCCAAGAGTGAAGCTTTCACGGTGCACTATCAGCTCAATGTGAGATGTGGCAATGGCTTGTTTAGCATCACCCGCCCGATTGAAGTGAAACCACGACCAACGATGACGAAAACAGAATAAAGACTCCTGTACGGATTTTTTACGTATCTTTGTAAGAAAAATAGTTTCACATGAATACAATAGCAATCGAACAAGCAAGATTTGATGCAAGACTCCCAAAAGAACAAAAACAATTCTTTGAGCGAGCTGCATCTATCGGAGGATACCGAAACCTCACTGATTTTATAGTGCGAGTCGTTCAAGAAAAAGCAACCGAAATAATCAACGAGAGCGAGCGAATTATTGCATCGGAAAGAGATAGTCAATTGTTTTTCGAAGCCATCAGCAATCCTAAAGATCCTTCTGAAAGACTAAAGAAGGCACAAAAGAATTACAATTCATTTGTTGAAATGCAGACAAAAGCATGATAGAATTACTCGACAAAAAGCACAATCGAAAAGAGTTCGATTGTGGGAAAGAGTTGCTTAATGGCTATTTGAGAAACCAAGCAAGTCAAGATGTTAAAAGAAAATTGGCAAGCTGCTTTGTCTTGTCGAATAATGAAACAAAAACGATAGTAGGATATTACACGCTCTCTAATAATAGTATTCCCCTGAGTCATTTCTCTGAGCACATTCAAAGAAAACTTCCAAAGTCATACCTAACCATTCCGACTACTTTATTAGGTCGATTGGCAATTGACAAACGTCATCAAGGGAAAGGGATTGGCGAAATACTCTTGTTTGATGCACTCAAACGGAGTTATGAAATTTCTTCCGATATAGGTTCTTTTGGTGTTGCGGTAGATCCAATAGATGATGACGCTAGGAAGTTCTATGCTAAATATGATTTTATTGAGCTTCCTGATAGTAAGAAAATGTTTATCGCCACAAATACACTGCATAAGTTGTTTGTCTGAATTTATATGTTGTACTTAATTCAACACCCATGCACGCTACAAATAAACTTTCAAAACTCGCCCTCGCCCTCTGCCTTCTTTTTTGCGGCATGATGGCTCATGCGCAAACGCTCACCACCGCCACTACGGTCAATATGGATTATTGCACGGTGGTCAATATGGTGGAGTTGTCGTTCAACAACCTGCCAAGCGATGCCACTGACATTAAATGGTATCAGACCGATTTAAACAACAAGCTCACCCTTGTGGCTAGCGGGGTGGAAAAATACATCTCGAAGATTGCCATGAAATATTATGCCACCTTCACTTCGGGCGGTGTGAGCTATAAAACCAATGAGGTAACCACAGGTTCGGAATTGATTAAGAATGGCGATTTCGAACTAGGGGCAACCACAGAAGGGAAAAATTCATTCTACACCGAATATACCTATGGAACGGGTGCGTCAAGAAAGTATTCCATTCTTAAAGATGCTAGTGCTTTTTACAGCGGCTTCAAAGGAAAGTACGACCACACGAAAGGCGATGGCACGGGATACTTCATGGTGATTGATGGAGCATCTGATTTGATTGTGTGGCAGCAGACAATCGCTGTTCAGCCCAACACGACCTATTACCTTTCAGCTTGGGCACTGAAGGTCTATCAAACAAGTTCTACGAAAACCGACCAAGACCCTATTCTTGGTTTCTCGGTGAATGGCACCGACATCGGAACGCAAGTAACACTGAGCGAGTGAACGAATGCCGCTGCAAATCCATGGCTCGACAAATATCGCTTCTATGCCACGTGGTATAGTGGCTCGGCTACTTCGGCAATTGTTGAAATAGAAAACTATAATAACGAATCTCAAGGCAACGACTTCGGTCTCGATGATATCTCTTTCGGAACATTCTCGCCTGAATCGGTGTCGGTGGATGGGGTGAATGGCAATGCGGAAGTCTGTGAGGGTACGGAAATTAATCTTTCTGCTAATATGTCGGGCGGTTGCTCGGAGTGGTATGAATATGAGTGGATTAATTACACCAACCCTGCCGACCCTGTGCTTTATTCCAGAACCAATGCGCTTCACATCGACTATCCCACCATGGCGCAGCATGGCGGAGAATGGAAGATGGTGCTCAAAGATGCCTACACCACCGATACGCTTTCTTTCTACTTAAACCTCGTGGCTACTCCTGAAATTTCGTTCACCACTTCGTGTGTAACGAAAGACCAAACCACAGGGGTGGAAAATAAAGATGGTGCAATCTTCATTTCTGGCGATGGCTCGGTGGCTTATCGGTTGCTTGATGGTGGCGGAAATGTGGTGGGAACTGGTTGGAGTGCTAGCAATTTCAATTACACCGGACTAGCTTCTGGGGATTACACCATCGAAGCGAAGTTTGCCAACACATCTCTCACTTGTACTTCGAGTGCCAACGCATCGCTTTCGAGTGAGATGTTTACCGTCTTGCCTCCCGACCAATTCTGCCAAGGGGGAGAAACGAAAATCACCGTATCGCCTTCGCTCTGTTGCTATGAATGGGGCGACAAGACGCAAAAGTTTGACACCAAATGCACGCCTGCCGAGCAAACGTATGTGATGACTAGCACGATCTTCAAAAATACCATTGTGGAAGGTAGCAACCAATATGTGGCGGGCTCGGAAGTGTCTTATCGCCAAGTGGCTATTTTTCGACTAGAAGAAGAAAACGATGCCTTGATTGTGAAGGATGATGGCAAAACAGGATTTACTTACTCGATATATAAGTATCCGTTTAACCCGAATGAGCCAACGAAAAATTTTATCGTTAGAATTAAATACGACACGAGTCTGTCAAAACCCGAGCGTGCGATTAAAGACCTCGCCGTTGGCGAAACTTATGTGATTGTGGCAAATGCTCCTGCCGTTGGCGAGTATTGCTACGAAGGACTGATGTACACCGATGCGGGAAAAATGACCACGGCATTATTTCCCGACATTTCATGGTATAACGACCCCGAAGGAACGGATTTGGTGGGCGAAGGAGAAAGCATTTCAACAGAAACGCTCTTCCCCGAGGGAACAAGCAAGCCGGGCATTTACAGCTTCTATGTGTCGTGCTGCACCGATGGGTGTAATATCGACAAAGTAAAGGTTACGATCAACCCTATTCCGGTGCTCGACCCCAACCAAACTATTTGCTCGGGCAGTAGCACCGACATCAAGCCCAATGTGCTCGATAGTTATGGCAATGTGATTGACACGGATTTATTCACAATCGAATATAAATGGTCGGTGGTTTCGAGCTCAGGGGTGAGTGCTTTGGGCATCACAGCTTCGGATTATTATCAAGAAACCATGACGCAAAGCATCACACTCAATGAGGGCATGGCCTGTGGCGAAGCCACTTATTCGGTAACCGCTCGTGTGGGCGGAAGCACGGCTGGTTGCGAGAGTAACACCACCAATGTAACGGTGCGAATTGTGGATTTGAATAAGATTGAAGAGTTTGAGGCAATCAGCCAATGTGTGCTTCCCGTGCCTGCTGCCACATGGAATGCTTTGGAAGAGCCTGACTCGGACATTGCAGAAACGCGCCCCGACTATATTCAATTTAAAGAGGGCGACACCTCGCTTGACTTCTCCACCGATGCTATTCCTTCTGACGATTGCTATTCTGAATTGATGAGCAATTTTGAGTGGTGGATTACCAAAGACAGTGCACCAAGTACTATATTATATAGCGGTGTTACGCAGCCTAGCGCCGATTTGGTGGATGGGAATGTGATTCAATTAGGATTGGATGATGCCACCAAGAGCGAAACTTTCACCATGCACTATCAGCTCGATGTGAGATGCGGCAATGGCTTATTTAGCATCACTCGCCCGATTGAGGTGAAACCACGCCCAACGATGACAAAGATGGAACTATAGCCAAAAAAAGAGGATGCCATGATTGCTCAGGCATCCTCCTTTACTTTTCCCATCTGCTAGTCGATTGTTTCCTCGCTATCTTCCCCAGTGATTCGTCGTCGTCGGATATAGATATTGCGGTCGCGGATGATTGCAGCCACAGCGGTGCTGAGCTCCTCATAGTCCTCGGGCGATGCCTTAGTCATGAAGTTGAGATAGCCTCGCAAGTCTTCGTTGAACAATTGCAAGAGCTTATCTTTCAGCGCTGTTCCATTGGCGTTTTGCAGTTGGATTGTCCGTTCGTTTTTATAGCTGGCATACTCGCTGATGAAAAGCTGCTGCGCTTCTTTGAGCTTTTCCAACTCTCCTGAGGCATACATCAGCGATTCGATGGATGGTTGCACACTTTCTAAATCAGCAAGCAGGGCGGTGATGTGCGAATGACAGTGCATCTGATTTGAACTTCTGACAATCCCCCGGTGGTGTTTTTTGAGCACCGCCAATATCGTTTGTGCGGAGATTGTCCCAGAGAAGGTTGTCATCGACGCATAGGTGTCAATCAAGCGATAGAAGCTCCGATGGCTGATGCGCATGTCTGCCAATAGCTTGCGCATATTGGATCTCACGAGCTGAAAGTTCACGGTGTTATTCAGCAATACTTGTGTTTCTTCGATATTAAGAAACAGATCGGTTAGATACTCGTCGGCTACTGTTAGGAGCGACTTTTTGTTTAATACGGCTTGTGCTACGGAGTTGATTTCATTTACTTTCACTCGGCAGCTGATTTTTGGAATTCTTGTTGTCATAACAATTTAAAATTTAAAATGAATAATTATTTATAGGCGATAGACCTTCCGCAGTCCATATCGTAGCATCCCAACATGCTTGCTTTAGCATCGCCCTTCATAATACATATATACTTGCGACATACTTTTTGCACTTTTTCAGGCTTAAAAAACGTGAAATTTTCCTATCTACTTGTTTGAGTGATGATTGCAAATGTATTTTTTTTTTGAGGTAAATCAGAATTGAGCCATTCAGATAGCCCCACCCACTCCCGCAGGCAATCCCCCAACGCCCCAAAGGGCGTTCCGTAGAGCCGCATTGAATGCGGCTCAATACAACCCGGAAACACCAACCCCTAGCGGGGCTATCTGATATGGCGATATGCTTTTGCTTAGACCCAAAATTTCCCCTGTTTCGCAAAAATGACAATTGGAAGAAGTGATAGTTGTTACAAAAGTAAAAGTACTTTGGGCTTG
>JBKECD010000055.1:0-23061 GCA_047974225.1 Mangrovibacterium sp. | reverse complement strand
GTGCCGACCAAATCGGCTTAGAGCAAGTGGTGGTGAGTGGCGATAGAAGCGAACGCTCACGCAAGGAAGTGGCGACGATTGTAACCGCTATCGGTCCGAAACTGATGGAAGTTACCCAAAGTGCCACCCTCAGCGAGTGCCTCAACTACACTCCCGGCTTGCGCATGGAAAACGACTGCCAAAACTGCGGATTCACCCAAGTGCGCATGAATGGACTTGAAGGTCCTTACTCGCAAATCCTCATCAACAGTCGCCCCGTGTTTAGCGGTTTGGCTGGTGTCTATGGTTTGGAGTTGATGCCCGCCAACATGATTGACCGGGTGGAAGTGGTACGTGGCGGTGGCTCGGCTCTCTATGGCGGAAATGCTATTGCGGGCACCATCAACCTCATCACCAAAGAACCCACCAGCAGCAGCTTCGGTGTGAGCGGAACAACAGGAATGCTCGGCGATGGCGCAATGGACAATACCATCAACCTCAACGCTTCGGTGCTCAGCTCCGACTATAAAACAGGATTGACACTCTACGGATTCAAACGAACTCGTGATGCGTGGGATGCCAACGATGATAGTTATTCCGAACTCTCGGAAATCGAAAACAACACCTTCGGCGCAAGCCTTTTCCACCGCATGGGCAATCGCTCGAAAATCGGGGTGGATTATTTCTTCATCAATGAAGCCCGACGTGGCGGAAGTGATTTCGAGAAACCAATGCACGAGGCGGAAGTCTGCGAGGCGGTGGAGCACAGCATCAACTCGGTGAGTGCCACCTTCGACCAATTTTTCCGCGACCACGATAAACTCAGCATCTATGCTGCCATGCAGTCGGTCGACAGGGATTCTTATTATGGTGCCGACCGCGACCCTTCGGCTTATGGCTTCACCAAAGACTTTTCGTATAATGCTGGCGTGCAATATCACCGTGATATTGAGCGTTTCTTCGGCACGCATTCCGAACTTTTGCTTGGTGCGGAAACCACCGTTTCAGCTTTGGAAGACAACAAGCTCGGCTATTATGATGCTGAAACCAATGAGCATCTCGACAATACGCTGATTGCCGACCAGCAGGTTTCCACCTATGGTGCTTTCGCCCAAAACGAATGGGTGTGGAGCAAGCTCCGCCTTGCCCTTGGCTTGCGCTATGAGCATTACCTCATCACCAATGCTGCTTCGGAAACGCCTGACATCACCGGCGATGTGTTTGCTCCTCGTGCCACCGCTTTGTGGACCATCAACCCTAACTTGCAGTTCCGTGCCAGTTATGCTAGCGGCTATCGTGCGCCCCAAATCTTCGATGAAGATTTGCACATCGAAACCTCCACAGCTCGACAAGTAACCCATGTGAACGACCCCAATCTGACGCAAGAAAGCTCCAACAGTTTCAACGCTTCCTTTGATTATAGCAACACCTTTGGCAAGCTTAGCACGCAAATCCTCGTCGAGGGTTTCTACACCAAGCTCAACAATCCTTTTGTGAATGAATATGGCGAAGCTGATGAGAATGGCAATGTGGTTTTCACTCGCACCAATGCCGAAGATGGCGCAATTGTGCAAGGGGTAAACCTCGAAGCGAACGCCTCGACAGGCAGCAAGCTGCTTTTCCAACTAGGCGCAACCTTCCAATCGAGCGAATATGAAACGGCGCAAGAGTTTGATGAAACGAAATTCTTCCGCACGCCCAATACTTACGGCTATTTCACCACCACCTACACCCCCGTGGCGAGATTCAAAGCCGCCCTCACTGCCAACTACACCGGCGAGATGCTCGTGCCCTATTTCGGCAACACTCTCGCCGACCCCGAAGCAGGCGAACTCCGCACCTCCGAAGCTTTCTTCGACATGGGCATCAAGCTCAGCTATGATTTTCGCCTAAGCGACGACCTCAACCTTCAATTCTACACCGGCGCGAAGAACATCTTCAACGCCTACCAATCGGATTTCGACAAAGGTGCCGACCGCGACCCCGGATATATCTATGGACCACTCACCCCAAGAATGTTTTACATCGGGGTGAAGATTGGGAATGTGCTTTAGGAAACTGGGAGGAAGGGAGCCCCAGCTCCCTACTTTATCCCTTAGGAGCTGGAGCTCCTAAGTTCCCAGATGATACATTCGGGAGCTTTGCAAGATGCGAAGCTCCCGAGTTTGGTTTTGAGGTGAATTTGAAAACCTTTAAAACATTTGCTGCCGAAGCTAAATTGCCATACCCTTCGCCCTCGCCACCAATCTCCCCCAATCATTAATAGCGTCAAGAGCTGGCAGGAATGTCTTGCCGAAATCGCTGAGGTGATAGGTTACTTTCATGGGGGGCTTGTCGCCTGATGCTTGTCGAGAAATCAGTCCGCTTTCCTCTAGTTGTTTGAGTTGAATGCTGAGAGTCATGTCGGTGATGCTGGGTATTTCCTTCCGCAGTTCATTGTAGCGTTTGCTTTCCGCTTTGAGATGATATAGGATGACCGACTTCCATTTTCCGCCCACTAAATCCATGGCTAAGCTAACTGTGCAGGGGTAAATTTTTCCGTTTATTTCGATGTTCTGACTCATATCTTAAAGCTATCTAATAGGATAGTTATTGCAAAGATACATCATTTCTGTTACTTTTGCGAACGTAATATATTTATCACCTATGAAACACAACAAGACCCTCGCATGGCTCAACAATGCGACAATCATTCTGCTTCTCGTGGCTCTCGCCTTTCGGGCTGGAGCTTCTTTTGAGTGGCTCTTCCCGAAGGAGGAAGTCGCGCACTATGCCTTGAGCGATGTGCAAGCGGCATTCCCCAAGGCACAATCTTATGTGCAGGCTACCGACAAAAGCGTTCGGGTGCTCAATGCCGACAAAAAGCAAATCGGCACGCTCCTCTGCTCGTCCGTGTTAGAGCAGACGCAATTCGTATATAATGGCGTTGTGACAATCATCATTGCCATCAATGCCGACAATGAAATTCACTTTGTGCATGCCTTGAAGAACAGCGAAAACAAATAGTTATTTCACAGCCTAGAGAAACAGCAGCTTTTCAGCCAATGGAATGGCTTGAAGCTCGACAGTCTGGCGGTGCAAAAGCAAGTGGATGCGGTGAGTGGAGCAACGCTCAGCAGCACAGCAGTCATCACGGGTGTGCAGCACACACTAGCTTCCTATCTCGATGTGCAGCATGCGCAGCAAACGAATTGGCAGTTCTGGCTTCGGATGATTCTATTGACGCTGATTATGATTTCCGCCTTGGCGCAACTGTTCAACCGACGATTCAAAAAATACTATTACTATCACCTCACTGCCGTGGCGGTGGTGATGGGGCTTTGGCTGAAGAAAATGTTTTCACTCGACTTGCTCTACACGTGGCTCGGCAGTGGATTGCCTTGGCAGTCAAACCTCGATTTGATTATTATCCTGCTGGTAAGCATTTGTCTGGGGCTTTGGGGTAAGCAGAAGTTTTATTGCAATTACTTTTGCCCCATGGGAGCGGTGCAGTTGTTGCTGGCGAAGGTTTCACCTTTCAAGAAGAGAAACTTTCCGAAGCAAGTGTTCAATTTAGACTTGCGCCTGATTTATCTCGTTTTGGTATGGTCGTTGCTGATTCTGGGCTTCTCCTTGCCCTTGGCACAGCTCGAACCCTTCCAAGCCTTCAGCTATCAAGTGGCATCGTGGTTCACCATCGGCTTTGGCATTGTGGTGGTGATACTGTCGCTATTCTTCAACCGTCCGTGGTGCGCGCTTTGCCCCACAGGATGCGCACTCAATACATTCCATTCAATCAAAAAATAAGCATCATGAAAAATAAAGCATCTATTCTAAATATCCTTCTCGCTGCCATTATTGTGGCACTTACGTTTCAATTGAGCTTCCGAAGCAAGGAAGTTGAAGCACCGAAAGAAGAGAAAAAGCAAAGTGAACACAAACATTCAAAGATGAAACACGAACAAACTCCAAACGACAAAATATCGGTGGGCATTCAAAATTATTTGATGCCCCAGCCAGCCGTGGTGATTGGCACTTATGCCGAAGACGGAATGCCCAATATCATGACCGCAGCATGGGTGGGCACAAGCAGTTCGCGACCGCTCACTATTGCCGTGTCGCTTCGCCCTGCCACCATGAGCCATGGCAATATCTTGCGAAATAAATCTTTCACCATCAACATCCCCTCGGTGAAGCAAGCTCCGATGATGGATTATGTGGGCGTGATTTCGGGGCGCGATGAAAATAAGTTTCAGAAACTCGGTCTGACACCGGTGGAAAGTCAATTGGTGAAAGCTCCCTATGTGCAGGAATTCCCCATTTCTATCGAGTGTGAACTGATTGACACGCTCACTATTGGTTCGCACATGCAGTTCATCGGTCAGGTGAAAGATACCAAAGTGGCAGCTCAATTTTTGAATGCCGATGGCTCGCTCGATTTGATTGCTTTGCAACCACTCTTGTTCCAAGAGAATATGTATTATTCCTTTGGTATTCCGGTGGCTAAGTCGCGCGATGCCTATAAGGTGTTTGTTGATGACAAAGAACCACAGTTCACCCCAAAAACCTATGAAAGTGCCACCATCGGCATTATCCATGAGCGCAAGAGTGTGCGCAACTTCACCGACAGACAGGTGAGCAAGGAGCAACTCGAAACCCTCGCCCGAGCAGGGATGGCAGCTCCCACAGCGGTGAACAAGCAGCCGTGGGCTTTCGTGGCAATCAATGAGCGTGCGATGCTCGATAAACTTTGCACCGCTCTCCCTCGTGCCAAGATGCTTGAAGCAGCCACAGCGGCCATGGTGGTGTGTGGCGATATGAACAAAGCACTCGAAGGAAAAGGGCAAGAGTATTGGATTCAAGACTGCTCGGCAGCCACGCAAAACATCTTGCTTGCGGCTGAATCGCTAGGGCTTGGTGCAGTGTGGACAGGCGTCTATCCGATGGAAGACCGCGTGCAAGCGGTGAAGGATATTCTAAATATGCCAGAGCATCTCACCCCTTTGTGTGTAATCCCAATCGGCTACCCCACAGGCGTAGACCAACCGAAAGACAAATGGAAGCCCGAGAATTTGATTTGGCATGTGGAGTAGAGGGGGTTTTAGGCTGTAAGCAGTCCTAACGGTGCTGCTTACAGCTTAAAGCGAAGCTTCATCAGTTATTTTGTTGAGAAGAATATTTGATGCAAAGATACATCAAACTCGCTTTATTCCTACCTTTGCCCATGCATTCAACCTTTGGTTGGCTGAATTGTTCTACAAATAAATTAATAAACCCTGTGCTTCGGTTACTGAGCGAAGTCGAAGTATTACCCTCCCCCTCGGGGGAGATGGAGGGGGCTAAAACACACCATATGGAAGCACTTCAAATCATACAATCCTTCTTCGTGTCCTTCTTGCAAATCCTTAGCGAGATGGCTCCTTATCTATTATTGGGCTTCTTCTTTGCGGGACTGCTCTATGCTTTCGTTCCGCAGCGGAAGATTGAACGCTATTTCGGGGGAAGTCCGTTCCGCTCGTCGGTGAATGCGGCTCTCTTTGGCATTCCGCTGCCGCTATGTTCGTGCGGAGTGATTCCCACCGGAGCGGCTCTCTATCAGAATGGCGCATCGAAAGGTGGCACGGTGTCGTTTCTTATTTCCACACCACAGACAGGCGTTGATTCTATCCTCGCCACTTTCTCGCTTATGGGCTTGCCCTTTGCGATTATTCGTCCGCTAGCGGCTTTGATTACCGGCGTTACCGGCGGATTGATTACAAGTGTAATTACCGAAAATGAAGCACATCCGCCAGTGGATTATCAGTCGGAGGAAAAGAAGCTGACTTTCATGCAGAAGCTGAAATCGGTGTTTCGCTATGGCTTTGTGGAGTTCATTCAAGACATTTCCTCGTGGTTGGTGATTGGCTTAGCTTTGGCAGCCGCCATTTCGGCACTCATTCCCGATGACTTCTTCGAGCTGCTCAATCTTTCGCCTTTGGTGCAGATGCTGCTGATTTTAGTGGTGTCGATTCCGCTCTATATCTGTGCCACAGGCTCAATTCCTTTGGCAGCGGTGCTCATCATGAAGGGCATCAGTCCCGGAGCTGCTTTTGTGCTGCTCATGGCAGGACCAGCCACCAATGCTGCAACCATCACCATGATTGGCAAGACGCTCGGGCGCAAAAGTTTGTTTGCCTATTTGGGCAGCATCATTGTGGGGGCGTTGGGCTTCGGTTTGCTGATTGACTATGCGCTGCCCACTTCATGGTTCAGCCTGATGGAGGGTTCACACGCTGGACATCAGCATGCGAGTGCTTTGGCATGGTGGCAAGTGCTTTCGGCAGTGGTCTTGCTGGGGCTTATTGTGAATGGCTATGTGCAACGCCACCGCCATGAAGAGAAAACAACTGATTCAACATCAAAACAAGAAAATATGGCTATTCAAATTATCAAAGTGGAGGGCATGACCTGCAACCACTGTAAAAACAATGTGGAGCAAAACATCGGCAAGCTCCCCCACGTGCAATCGGCACATGTGAACCTTTCTGCAAAAACCCTTTCCGTGGAAGGCGAAGATGTGGCAATCGAAGCGGTGAAACAGAAAGTGGAAGATTTGGGCTATCGGGTGGTGGAGTGATTTTCCCGATGATGATAAAACGATTTCTATCCCTAACGCTGTTAGCTCTACTGAGTCTTTCAGCGCTAGCCCAAGAACCATCTGCCACCAATGAGCTAAACCAATTGCAACTTCTGCTCGAAGACCTCAGCTCCGACGAAGAAACCCAAGACATCCAGCAACTCATCGACGAACTCACTCCCCTACTCGAACGCAAAATACACATCAACACCGCCACTCCCCTACAATTAGAACCGCTCTTCTTTCTCTCGCCCTTGCAGCAAGCCGCCCTCATGAGCTATCGCGAGCGATATGGCGAAATACTCTCCCCCTATGAATTGCCTCTCGTTGATGGCTTCGACCTCGCCACAGCTCAACTAGCAGCCCTATTTTTTGACTTCTCGCCCGATGATGGCGCTGCCCGCCGAATCTATAATCGCCACGAACTGATGGCTCGTTCATCGAACCTCGTGCAGCAGCAAGCGGGCTATCGCAGTGGAAAGTTTGAAGGCGATGCCCATCGGCTCTACCTCCGCTATCGGGGCAATGTGCAGCGACTAGAATTCGGCTTCACCGGCGAAAAAGACCCCGGCGAAGCATTCGCCCGAGGGGCTAATCCGCAAGGATTCGACTATAACAGCGGATTTGCTCTATGGACATTAAAATCGGGGAAATCGAAAATCATCATCGGCGATTACACCGTGCAATGGGGGCAAGGGCTCGCCATGTGGCAAGGATTCTCGGCAGGAAAATCGAGCGATGCCACGCAGATAGCTCGCCTCAACGAAGGCATCAAGCCTTATTCTTCCACCGATGAAAACAACTTCATGCGCGGCGTGGCAGCGCAAATCCGCTTGGGCAAACATTGGGAGCTGATGCCCTTCTATTCCTTCAAATCGCTCGATGCAAACATCGACACGGTCAGCGTCTTTATTGTGGCGACCTCCATGCAAAGCTCCGGACTGCATCGCACCGCTTCGGAAATCGCCGACAAACACAGTCTGCAAAGCATCAGCACTGGCGCAAAGCTCAACTATCGAGCTGGAGCATTGAAAGCCGGACTATCGTTTCATCGCTCCTTATTCAGCCTGCCCATTCACCCTCCCGACCAAGCCTATAATAAATACCTCTTTCATGGCGATACGCAGCAGATTATCGCCGCCAGCTATCAATATAACTTCAACCACCTATTCCTTTTCGGAGAAACAAGTTTCGACTGGGCGGGACTAGCCACGCTCCATGGCATGCAGTGGCAGCCCCTCAGTCTGCTTAGCCTGGCAGTGCAGCAACGAGCCATCAGCAAGAATTACAACGCTGCCTATGCTTCGGCACAGACCGAGAGTAGTCGAGTGAATGATGAACATGGACTTTTTATTGGTGCGAAATATTCGCCCCTCGCCAAGCTGACCCTCGATGCCTATGCTGATTTCTTTCGCTTCGATTGGGTGAAATATAGCACCGCAGCACCCGGTGGCGGGCAGGAATACAAGCTGCAAGCCGAATATCAGCTCAGCCCATTTTGGCAACTCAATGCACGATACTTCTATGAGGTAAAATCGCAGAAAATCACCGCTGATAACATCGCTCACAACGCCGATCGTCGTCGCCAATCCTTGCGCTTGCAGCTCCAAGGCGAGCTCAATCAGCACCTCAAACTCCGCACCCGAATGGAGCAAAACAACTATTCGCTCAGCGAGAAAACCTCAGGCTATCTGGTGGCGCAAGATGTGGGTTTCTTCAGCACCAACGAAAACTTCAAAAGCTGGTTTCGTCTTGCCTATTTCCACACCGACGACTACAATTCACGTGTCTATGCCTATGAAAACGACCTCCGCTATCAGTTCTACATCCCCTCGTTTTATGGTGAAGGTATCCGCAGCTACATCACCCTCAACTATCGCATCCATCGACGGTGGCAATTTGAGTTGAAATACAGCGAAACCATCTATTTCAACCAAGAAAGCATCGGCAGTGGCACAACTCAGATTGAAGGCAATCGAAGAAGCGAATGGAAAGCGCAGGTGCGATGGAAGATTTAAATCATTCGCGCCAAGCAAAGCACGCTAATTCGAGCATTGCAATTTGGGAGCACAGCATAGGTGCATGACTCAATGGTTGCTCCGGTGGTGATGACATCATCAATCAAAATGATATGCTTATCTTGAAAAAGCGAGGGGTTCACACACTGAAAAACATTTTTCACATTCACCTTGCGCTCCGAAGCACTTTTCTTAGTTTGTGTGCTTGTGTTTTTGGTGCGAACAAGGTTGTTGTCGTTAAAGATGATGCCAGACGTATTTGCCACTCCTTGCGCTAAATGCGCACTCTGATTATATCCTCGATCCTTTAACTTCTTTGTATGAAGCGGAATAGGACAAATATAATCAGCAGATGCCAAATCTGGATTCATTAAAACATGCCGACCAAGCATCTCGCCAAAATAATTCCCTATTTGGGGCTGATTTTCATATTTCAGGGCATGCAAAATCTTGCGAAAACGACTTTCAGAATTATAGGCGAGCAACGATACGGCATACTCCACGGGTATTAATTCCTCTAATCGAGTTTTGAGTGAATTTTCTCGATTCAGCCAATCCTGCGAATGCGGAAGTTCGAGCATGCAATGCAAACAAACATATTTCTCCTCGAGGAGCAGCTTCCGCCGACAGCAGAGGCAATGGCGCGGAACAATGAGGTCGATGAAATGCTTGAAAGAGCTGTTGAACTTCATGCTTTGAGGCATTATTTGATTACGTACTTTTCGCAACGTAAAGTACGCAATAAAAACCAGCACTACCAAAAATTCCATCACCTTTTATCTTTGGAAGACTTCCAAAATCCCCTAAACAAAAAAAGCCAACCCGAGGGCTGGCTTTTTGTTTGACACCAAAGGCTGTCTATTCCTCCGATTCTTTTTCAGGTTCAGCCGTTGTGGCAGCGGCATTTTTCGCTCGTGTTTTGCGTGTTTTGCTGATGATATTATGCTCGGTGATGAGCGCTGCCACCGATGCGGCAAACTCACTATGATCCACTGTCGCCACCCTGCTCATGGCATTCAGATAGTCCACCAACTCACTGTTGATCAACTGCAACAACTCTTTAGTCAATACCGAAGCACTTCGCCCAGCCACTTGCTTATCGCGCGCTGTGCGATAAGCGGTGTATTGCTCCAAGTAGCTCGTGTGAACCTCCTTGAGCTTGGCAACAGCACCGTCGCAATACATCATCGAAGGGATGAGCGTTTGCATACTGGCACTATCGAGGTCGCCAAGCAAAGAGCTCACATGAGCGTGCACCTCTTTCTGTCCACGTCTTTGCGTAATCTTATTGACATAGCCATCCAACACCTCCAACGTTTGCTTTGCAGCCCAGCTCACCGAAGCACTCTGCAAGCCAGCATATCCCTTCACCAGCTGGTGTAGGCTTCGGAAAGCGAGCACCTCCTCGCCAAGAAGGCTTGTCCGACTCGACTTCACTCGCTTTTCATCGAAAGCAGCATTCAGTCCTTCAAATGCCGTTCCCACTCTGCCCACCACAGCCCAAAGGTGTGGGTCGGTCGATTCACTTAGCAAGGCTTTTTTGCTATTAATACCCGCAGCCAAGCTGCTCATTTCGCCATTTCTAATTTGGCTGTTCACATAATTGATTTTTGTAGTCATGATAAATAATTTTTAAAAAAGTAACTGTTTACACCAATCCATCTGTTTTGATTGGCGGCTGAAAGACGAAATCGCCCGTCGGCGAATCATTGATTGCAATCTGATGTCCCTTCATATATACATATATACTTGCGACATACTTTTTGCACTTTTCTGAGCAACTTTTTTGAAAATATTTTTCAAACGATAGAAAATCAAGGAAATAAAAAATACATTTAGAATGCGTCTAAATGGGAGTTTAGACGCTCTTTCTGTTGAGATGTTACAAAGAGCACAAAAAAACATTTGGTTCTATGTCGAATATAGTGGGTAAGCCTCGCAAGTCCTATGGACTTGACTGTGCATAACCCCCAGATTCATCTGGGGGGGGGGGTATATACAACAAGAAAACCAAAACTCCAACGGAGTTTATTTTTTACTCTTGGTCAGCTCCCCCCAGATGAATCTGGGGCTTATGCACAGTGAACTCCGCTGGAGTTCTGAGTAACCGCACCACTACAAACAACATAGAACCTATTTTTTTTCTTTGACAGATTAAACGCTAATTTTTAGAAGCCCCTTAAGCTTGGCTGCAACTGTTGCAACTCTTGATTCAGTTTCACTTTCTCATTAAACTGTGTCGTCTGCCGAATCTTTGATTCTAATCGCACAATTTGATTTTGCAATGACTTCGCCTCTTTTTCTGCTGCAACAAGCTCCTTGATGGGCAGGTCGAATCGCCCAGAAATCTGAAAGCAAAGGTCATCGAAAACATCATCTAAACTATTCTGAAGCTTCAACTCATAGGGCATCAACTCGTCATCAAACCAATTACTACTAAACGTCCAATCAATCACCGATTCTTGTTCTTTGGAGGGGTGAGGGTGCTTGCATGAAGTGCAGATGCGCTGCTGCTGTCCAAAACGCTGCACCACGATCAATTGATAGGGGATAAACCTTTCGACAATCTGAATGATGGCATCGGCATGTGCTATCGACCGAAACTCAATCCAAATCACTTGTATTTCCTGTCCTGATTTGGCAGCGAGCTGAATAGTTTCGGGAGACAATTTATGCGTCCACCGAATCTTTTCCACTTCATCAGTCAAAAACTTTTTCTGTTTGCTGGTGATAAAAGAGTGGAACGAGTTTTTGGGAATACTTTGGTTGAACTCGGTGTGTTTAGGTAAATGAAGCATAATTCTTATTTTAGGGGACTTCTAAAAATTAGCTGTTAGGTCATTTTGATTTTATGAGAGATAGATTTGGGGCTAATTTCGCCAAAGCATAGCGAGCTATGGTTTAAGAGATTAGTACAAAAGATACGCTCAGAAAACAAAATGAACAACAGCTGTATTTAGCAGCCTTCCCAATTTAAAACTAATTTTTAGAAGTCCCCTTTACAACAACAAATGAAATCAGAGTAAAATCATCAATGCCTTTCACTGCATGATTTGTCGAAACTGTTCCGCCACGCGAAAATAAGCTACTAACGACTTTCGATGCCTCAGCATTGACAATCGAGCCGATGCTTTTTTGAAGCAACTTGGTGTATTTAGTCATCTCGCGACAATCTTTCGTTTCAGCATTAAATTGCACACACACCTCCTCCAAAGGCTTGGTTTTTCCTTTGCAAAGCAAGCGAAGCGTGTCGAGAATCTTTTTAGATTCTAAGTGTCCAAACTGCAATTCCCCTGATTCCTTCACATACACCATATAATAAGGGTGCATTTGGTTTTTCTTGTCGATATTGATTTCTCGGTTGATATTCTTCAGAATGAAAATTGCACCACGCTCCAGCTGACCGCTAGCTTCCACCACTGTGTGCAATCCTGAGGGTACATTTTTCAACTCTCCGTAAGTCTTGATGTAATTCGATAAGTCGATTCTAAAATCATTCAGCCCCAAATCGGTGATGCTGATTCCTTCTTTGATGTCTTCCAAATCGACCACTTCATCTTGCAGTTTTTGCAATTGAATTTTCCGATATTCTAAATCTCGTTCTTCGGTATTCAAGATATTATCATCGCCCGTGCTTGTCATGTTGCTGATGAGCATTCGATTTTCCACACGTTGTTTCAGATTGATATAAGCATCAAGTTCCACATTGGGCCAGAAATTCACCATCGAGATGTTGCTATTGATAGAACCGATACGGTCGATACGCCCAAAACGCTGAATAATGCGCACTGGGTTCCAGTGAATATCATAGTTGATTAGGTAATCGGCATCTTGCAAGTTTTGCCCCTCCGAGATGCAGTCGGTGGCGATGAGAATATCGAGTTCGCCATTGATTTCAGGATAGACCAATGCTTTACTCTTGCTTCGGGGCGAAAAGCAGCTGAGCAACGTGTTCAGGTCGTTTGGAATCTGCTTGGCACTACTTTTCCGGGTTGAGCCTGTAATCAGCACCGAATGAATGGCATATTTATCGTTGAAGAAAGGCGCAAGTTGCTCGTAAAGATAATTGGCGGTGTCGGCAAATGCGGTGAAGATAATTACCTTTTTATTGTGAGGGTTTAGAGGCTGATTCAATTTCTCTTCGACTTGTGCTTTCAAGCGCATGAGCTTGCAATCGGCATTGCCTGAAAGGGGCGAAACCATGTCGTGCAGCTGCCTCAAAAGGGCAAGGTCGCAATCCAAATCTTCTTGCCAGCGCAACATATCCATATCAGCAATTTCTACTTTCACTTTCTTGCCAAAGGAAAGTTCTTCTTGCTCGTTTTCGAAATCGAAATCCTCTTCATTGAGTTGCTTGCCTTCAAAGCTGACCGCTCCTCGTGCAATAAGGTTTAATGCAGATTCAATCTGCTCGATAATATTTTCTACTGTCAATTGAAAAGAATGCACCGAACTTTCAATGCGCTTGAGCAGATTCATACGCATCAAGATTTTCAAGCTTGTTTCTCGATCGGCTTGCGAAAAGCTCGATGCTCCCGCATTAACTTTTTTGTCATATAAATCAGCATACTTCTGCACACAACTAGGCAGAACGTAATTCATCGGCGAATAGACCGATAAATTCAGCAACATCAGCGTGTCGGCAATCGCATCATAGGAGACGCTATTGTCGTTGGAAAGCTGACTTTGAATAGAAATCGGTTTGTTTCGTTTGGGAAACTGACCGATGGCGGAGGTGTCGTAATAGCTTGTGATATGCTTGCGTGAGCGAGCAATGGTGAGGCTGTCGAGCATCTCAAAGAAATCAAAGTCGAGCATTTCAAGCAGCTTCTCACTTGTGCGCTGCTTCAGGTCGAACTTTGCCCAAGTATTAAATGCTTGCTGTGCCGAGCGAAATATCTGGTCGATGCCCTTTTCTGTGCCTAGTTTTTCGTCCATGATTGCTGAATGCCCCTCATAGGCGAGTGCTAATTGGTTCTTCAGGTCGTTGAAGCGATTATTGACCGGCGTGGCTGAAAGCATGAGTATTTTGGTTTCTATTCCCTCTTTCACAATCTTATTCATCAACTTCTGATAGCGATTTTCCGAAGCACTCGTGCCATTGCCATTGCGGAAATTATGCGATTCATCAATCACCACTAAGCCATAATTTCCCCAATTGATTTTCGCCAAGTTGCGCCCATTGCTTTGTCCTTTTTCGCGCGATAGGTCGGTGTGAAAAAGCACTTCATAGTTGAATCGGTCTGCTGCCAAGAGATTATCCTTATCGTTGTGCCGATAAGTATTCCAGTTGGCTTCGAGCTTTTTGGGGCAAAGCACGAGCACATCTTTGTTGCGGAGTTCATAATATTTGATGACCCCCAATGCAGAAAAAGTCTTCCCAAGTCCTACGCTGTCGGCAATGATGCAGCCATTATATTTCTCAAGCTTGTTGATAGCTCCAATCACTGCATCTTGCTGGAAATTGTAGAGTTTACTCCAAATCACGGTGTTCTTAAACCCAGTGCGCTCATTGGGCAGGTTGTCGGCATTGAGGTCTTCCAAAAAATCATTGAAAATATTATAGAGTGTGATGAAGTAGATATATTCAGGGCTATTTTCTTTATAGCTTGTTTCCAAATATTCAAGCACTTGCGAGCTAACTTCCTCCATCGAATCTTTACTGTCCCAAATCTGATTAAACCAATTTAAAAACTGAACACTATCCGTATTTTCTGTTTTCTGAATCAGCTTTGGAAATCCGTTATTGGCGGTATAACCCAAATCAGCCGTGGTGAAATCATGAAAACCAGTATAGGCAGCACTTCCATTGCGTCCATTTTCTACACAAAGCACACTAGACAGGTGTTTGCCAGAATTGTTGTTTGACTTGAACTTTGCTTTTTGGCGCACCCATTCGGCACATTCCTTGGCAATAGCCTTCTGATTAAGCTCATTTTTCAGTCGAAGCTCATATTCGCCACCACACAAATTGGCTTCGCGAAAGATATTTGGGATGTAGAACTCTCGTGCTTCGGGTTGAAACTTTTCCGCCACAAAAGTGGGTGAAGTAAAAATGAACTGCAATTCTTCCACCTGCTGCAATTCCTTGCGCAAAGCCTCATAGGCATAAATTGAGAAGCTTGCCGCCGCAATTCGGAGCTTGCTCCCTTTCTGAAAATCTTTCTTCAGCTCATCGCCAAATAGTGTGTTGATATTGTCTATTGTGTTCATCTTTTGTTTGTGTTGATAGGGTTTGCACCCTATGCTGTTATATATCTTTTCATAGGGTTTGCGCCCTATGCTGTTATATATCTTTTCATAGGGTTTGCACCCTATGCTATTATATGTCGCCCTTTCAGGGCTTTGATGGGTGGTGGGGATTCCCTTACCCCGGGTTGAAACCCGGGGCTACAAAGATGTCGCCCCTATGGGGCTTTGATGGGTGGGGGGATTCCCTTACCCCGGGTTGAAACCCGGGGCTACAAAGATGTCGCCCCTATGGGGCTAGCAGGGTTTAATTTTAGAAAAGGCATGCCTTTTCTCTACATCCAACATCCAACATCCAACATTCTCCATTCCCCACTCCTACCGATATTCCAGAATTTGGGCGAGTTTGTTATAGCTCGCCACCTTTTCGAAATGCACTTCGGCTCCGCTTATTTCTTTGAAGTGCTTGTCGGCACAATGAATTTTGAGCCGTTCGATTTCGCGCAAATCCATGTCGGAATCCGACCCTTTGGTTTCTGCCACAAAATAAATCTGACGAACCTTATCCTTATCGAACACAATCGCCCAATCAGGGCTGTAATTAGCCACCGGTGTGGGCACAAAGAAACTCTTAGGCAATTTTGCATAGACCACCACTTCGGTGCTTTGTTCGAGTGCCGATGCAAAATCAGATTCTATTTGCGAATCAGAAATTAACTGGTCATAGATATGCTTTTTCAGCAACTCCGACCCTCGCTGAGCGTTCACCTGATTGGTAAATATCGTGTTTGCTTCGTGTCGCTCCTCCGTTTTGTGATAGATAATATTATTGAGGATTAAACTTGCTTTTACCTCGTTAATCAGCTTGGCACTCTTGGCAATAAATTCTTCTGGATTCTTGCGAATCAAATCAAATTTCTGCGGACGAATTTTTTTCAGTATTTCGGCAATGCTTCGGCGTGTCAATTGGGTGAGTGCTTCGAGTTCGCCCAGTAAATCATAGCGTGCATGTGCATAGACTTCATCGCCCAACTTTTGGGTCGTCTGCTTCGTTTTCTTAATCAGCTCGCCCGTTTTCATCTGCTCTTTCGAGCCATCAATCAGTTCGCCTGTTTTGATTTCATATTTTCGCTCGCCCACCACCAATTGGGCATCAATGCGAATCACACTATCTTCAATCAGCTTGGCACTGTCAAATTGCACCTCATAGATTGTTTTAAGGTTGATTTTATTCCACAAATCTTGAAAAGCTGCCTTGGCAAAGTTCTTATTTCGACTAGTCAAAACCGTGTTTCGCTCATTTTGTGGCGCAATGGCATTCTCGGTGTAGATGGCACTCAGCAAATTGCACGCCGCTTCTGCATAGGGTTTTAAATTTTCGGGGAGTGGAATCTGTTTCAGCGCAATCAGTTCGCGCCCTTTGGGAGTGATTCGATCGTCTTCGTCAATGATATCGGCTTTAAACAAGAGTTTATTCAGCTTGCCGGCATCGTCTTTTCCGACCACATATTCACCTTGTGCATTGCTGAGTTTCTTGCCGAGCAAATAATCCACGGAGGCCTTTTGAGGGCGGTCTTTCAAGCTAGCTGCAATCTCACTTTGCAATCCTTTGGCAAATGATTCGTAGCTTTCGGAGGCCACCACAGTGAGCCTATTGATGTCGTGCACTTGTTCGCCAACAACTTCCTTGTCGAGGCGCACCCCATTTTTATCCACACACAAGCGCATGCCACGCCCCACCTCTTGGCGGCGGCGCACTTGGCTACCTCCTTCGGCATTCTTCAGCGCACAAATCTGAAACACATTCGGATTGTCCCAACCCTCTTTCAGTGCCGAGTGCGAGAAAATGAAGCGCACTGGCTCATCGAAGCTCAGCAATCGCTCCTTGTCTTTCATAATCAAGTCATAGGCGGAAACATCATCGGAGCTTTCCGCCCCTCGTTTCAAGGTCGAATCAATGGATTTTCCTTTTTTGTCTATCGAGAAATAGCCTTGATGTACAGCTGCCGCTGAATCACGATTCAGATAGTCGGCATAGGGCGAAGGGAGATAGCCTCGATGCACCTTGCTGGGGTCGGTTTCATGCAGAAACTCATTATAGTCTTGCTGAAACAAATCCAAAAACTCGCTTCGCACCTTGTTGTATTCCTCCTCAAACAGCTGTGCATATTCGCCCAATTCAGCCTCGCCATCTTCGCCATACATGCGATATTTATCTACCGAATCAATGAAAAATAGCGAAAGCACTTTCACACCCAAGTCAAAATATTGCTTTTCCTTTTCGAGGTGTGAGAGAATAGTTTCTCTGATTTGAATCCGGCGAAATATTTTCTCATCGGCATTATTGAGCACTTCGCCCGGGTGCACTTCGCTGCCACCGAGCATCACATGATTCAGCTGCCCATTGATTTCTGAAATCACCATGTCTTTATAGGCTGGCATGCCGCCCGAGAGTTCAAAAAGGTTTGCTCCTTGCGCCAATTTCTGGCGCACACGTTTCACCTCGCCGGCATTCGAGCGTTGTTCAAACTCCACAAGTGCCATGGGGGCTTTGTCGGTGCTCAAAGCAATGTGTTCTAAATACAGATAGCCAGAAGTGCCTGTTGAGCCTTTCAGCGAAATGCCCTTCACCTGAATCTTCTTCACCAATCGCTGCTGATAGGCATCGAGCGCATCGAGTCGATACACTTTATTGTACTCCTCTTTGTGGGTGGCAGAATAGCGAAGGGTGAATAGTGGATTGAAATCCTGCATGCTTGCCAACGTCTTATCGCCATCCACCGATTGAGGCTCATCAATAATGAGAATCGGACTTGTCTGCGAAAGAATTTCAATTGGTCGGCGCGTGCCGAATTGGTCAAGCTCTTGATAAATTCTCCGTGCATCTTTCCCTCGAGCATTAAAAGCCTGTGTGTTGATAATCATCACACTGATGCGACTATCCGAAGCAAAACTTTCAATATTTTGCGGACTGCTTGAATTGTAGATAAACGGGGTTATCTTTTGATGATAGCGTTCTTGAAAATGCTCTTGAGTTACCTGAAAAGATTTATACACCCCCTCGCGAATAGCAATGCTTGGCACAATCACAATAAACTTACTCCAACCATAGTGCTTATGCAATTCATACATGGTGCGGATATAAGTGTATGTTTTCCCCGTCCCAGTTTCCATCTCGATGGTGAGGTTGATACTTTTTCTTAGATTTTTTGGGTGCTCCAATTGGGTGCTTTGCAGCAAGTCGCCTGCTTGCTGCACCCCACGAATGTTCGTCAGCAATTGGTGGTCGGTAATTGCAATTGCATTGTTGCGAAAACCTTTTTCCGACTCATATTCCAACGCTAGTGCTTGTGTGCCTATTTTCACCATGTTTTGTTGGCGAATCAATTCCCGACTTCTCTCCAAGGTGAAGTGTTTGCTTTCATGGGGCTGCCCCGCAAAGCAATCCACCACCGCCTGCACGGCATCGAGCTGAAATTGTTGTTCTTTAAATTGTAGTTTCACTGGGTGAATATTTATTGTCTATTTACTCCCCTTTGCTGCCCGATAGGATTGGCTTGGGTGATTGTCCATCTCTGGAATCGTATATTCTAATTCGCCATCTTTGACCATTGGTGAAAGATACTGTCGTTTAAAATAGGCTTCCTCCTTTTGAAAAAAACGGGCTAACTCAATCGCTGAAAATGAGCCACTTCTGCATATCTCTAATAGCAGATCTTTCACTGCTTGCACATCGTTTATTCGCTTTCCAAGGGCTTGAATTTTGTTCAATAACAATTCAGATATAGCTGGTGTGTTAAGGCTTGAAGCTGGTGTGTTAAGCTCGGGAGCTGGTGTGTTAAGGCTTGAAGCTGGTGTGTTAAGGCTCGAAGCTGGTGTGTTAAGGTTCTTATTAAAAGCTTCATCTCTTTCAGAATGAGCATTTTTTGCTACACTCTTTGCTGCTCGATAGGCTTGGCTTGGGTGATTGTCCATCTCTGGAATCGTATATTCTAATTCGCCATCTTTGACCATCGGTGAAAGATATTGTCGTTTAAAATAGGCTTCTTCCTTTTGAAAGGCATCAGCTAATTCAATCGCTGAAAATGAGCCACTTCTGCATATCTCTAATAGCAGATCTTTCACTGCTTGCACATCGTTTATTCGCTTTCCAAAGGCTTGTATTCTGCTCAACAACGATGCAGATATAGCTGGTGTGTTAAGCTCGGGAGCTGGTGTGTTAAGGCTCGAAGCTGGTGTGTTAAGCTCGGGAGCTGGTGTGTTAAGGCTTGAAGCTGGTGTGTTAAGCTCTTCTTGTTGTTTATTGATAAACGCTGCACCTTTAATGTAATAAGTATTTTTTCCCTTGCCTTTTTGCTGCAAAATATTCTTGTTGCGCAAATCTCGCAAATCGATACTTGCCTTACGCAGTTCCACCGCATTGAGCTGGCGATAGGCGGAATTGTCGATTGCCCCTAATTCTTTGACAAACACCAATGCTTTTTTCTGATTCTCGTTTAGTCCAAAATGATTATACGCAACCAACCACTGCACATCTTCCTCGCCGAGAAAATGATGCAGTAGCAAGCGTATGGTGAATTGGTTTCTGTCATGATCGCTTTCAAAAGTGGGGGGCAATAAATTCGTTTTAGCCATCAATTGCCGCATCGTGCGAATGCCCGACCCCTTGGTTTCTGCAAGGTTAGTTTCATGAAAAACCGCAGCAATATGTGGATTCCGATTCTTTGAGCCGGGTTCGCCCAAAGAGTCTTCTGGCTTCAATGAAAAGCCAGGGTTGATAATCTCAAGTCGATTGGCATAACGAATAATCTGTATCGGCTGATTAATGCGATATGAACGATGAATCAGCGCATTGACAATCACTTCGCGCAGCACCCTAGCGGGCAAGCCTATGCTTTGAGCTTGAAGTGCACCTTCTGGCAACAAAAATCCTTTCGGCAAATCATCGCTTATCTGATTGAAAAGACGCGAAAGGATTTCAAGCAGAGATCCTCGCATATCAACCGTGATAAACCTATTCTCAGGATCTTCTACCCATTCATTGCCAGACACTCGTATATAATCGGCTCTGACCATTGGCAGTAATCGCCGGTGAGCCATGCGTGAGCCAAAAAGAAGCAATCCGGTGTGCGTAATTCTAATTTGATTATCTTGTTTTTTGATTGCCCCTAGTGCATAAAGCAGATCTTCATCAGAATAGCTCAATTCTTCGGCGTTGGCGTTAACATTAGCCCGAAAACGTCGATACAGCGCAATCATATTCTCATCTAAATCTGCCAAGCTAGCACTGTCCACCACACTATCATCAAAACTTTCTTCTCGATTATAAAACACCATTAAGTCATCTTCCGTACATCGCTGGTCGCCCGACCCGATTCGGCGATAAGCTCCTCGTGGTAGATTCTCGTTTTTGAAGTAAGCAGGTTTTTGTGCTTCAGAAAGTTCGTTTACTCTCACCACCACGATAGTCTTCCCTTCCACACTTTCCACTGAAATCTCTGGGCGAATTGCGACATTAAACATGCTTGCACATTGCGACGCTAAGTCAAGTTGAAGTTTATCGGGTTCTGCCACTCCCGTAACAAGATATGATGGGTCTAGCGTATCCTCTTCTCGTTCTACTCCTAGCAAGAGGTAGCCACCTCCCAAATTAGGCTCATTGCTAAATGCACAGACACTTTCGAGAATCGACCGGTCAATTTTTGCGCCTTTCTTCGCCTCAATGTGATTGCACTCATCAAGGATGTTTAATTCTTCTATTAATTCTGCTCCTATCATATCGTTATAATGTTTGGGCTACTATTGATAATGCTCATCTTCTTCCCATTTTTGGGGATTGTTGATGATGTATTGTGATATTCGCCAATATTCATTTTCATCGCGAATAATCCGATCATGGTAACGAGATTGCCATGCAAAATTAGAGCTAATCTGTCGTGCATTGGTGGTAACCCCAATTTTAAACCCTCGAATAATCGACGCCAAATTCCTCGACTGTGGCGCAAATTGATTGTAGGTTTCATTATTAATTCCTGTTTGCCTCGTTTGCCCCGTTTGCCCTGTAGAGACGCAATATCTTGCGTCTCTACCGCCACCACCACCGCCGCCGCCAACGCCACCACCATCGCCACCACCATCGCCACCAACGCCACCACCACCAACGCCGCCGCCAACGTCCTCCTGTTTATTAATTGTTACGATACCATGCACATGATTAGGCATAATAATATGTGTCCCCAATTCCACAAAAGGGAAATGATTGGGAATTTCATACCAACACGAATTGGCAATATGCCCAAAGGGCGACAGGTTCATTTTTCCATTCACAACATTTCCAAACCAACATTCTCGATTTTGCGTGCAGATTGTTATGAAATAAGATGCATCCCAAGCATAATCCCAAAACCTAGCCCTTGCCGATGGTATGCGATATTTATTATTGAATTTTTCCATGTTTTTTTAATGTCGTAGAGACGCAATATTTTGCGTCTCCTAATGCAATATTTTGCGTCTCCTAATGCAATATTTTGCGTCTCCTAACGCAATATTTTGCGTCTCCTAACATTGCGGTTTTATCGGTTTTTGTTTGTTTGTTTGTTTGAGAGACGCAATATCTTGCGTCTCTACAGCACTTTCATTTCTGTTTCTGCGCTCAATTGTTTGAGCAGTTGCTGTACATTGATTTTGGCGGTGTCGTGGGCGAAGCTGGCATCTTTAAACACGATTCGGAGGGGGTGTTCGGCTGCTATGGTTTTGGCAAACTCCTCATCAATGCCGTTGTCGAAGCAGGCATAGAGGGAATTGCCCGCCACCTTGAAGACTTGCTTGCCATGCACTTCGGTGCGCTCAATGGGGAGCGATAGGGGCAGCCCCCAATCGAGCATGATTTGCGCCAAGAGGTCATCGGCGGAGCGGTCGGGCTTCACATTGTCCACCAGCTGATCGAGCAGATTGGGCCGAATGTCTTGTGGGCGATAATAAATGTCCTCCATGTTGGAACTGTCAAGACGATAGACTCGGAAACCGAGGTCTAAGGTTTGTTCAGTCTCCTCAAAGGCGATTTCTCCTGCTTTGGGTGAATGTTCGGCTTTGATTTTATTAGCTGCACGACGAATGCGCTCTTTGCCAAGTTCTGTAAGGAGGTGTGGCTTTCCTAGTTTATCTAAAAGGTTTATGCCATTTTGAATTACTATCTTTGAATTACTATCGGCAGTCTTAAGGTTTTCATCTAAATTCTCAGGGAGTTGAACCATTATGAATTTCAGATTGTTCTCATTCTCAACTGACCATTGTAAAACACCTTCGGCAGCAGATGCAGAGCCTGAAAAGAAATCTAAGACAATATCTCCATCCTGCGCAATGAAATTAAACAAATGCTTCATTAAGGAAATAGGTTTGGGATAACTAAAAACATCGCTACCCATTAATTCTGAAAGGTAGCTTGATGCATTTTCATTAGTACCTACACCATCCTTTTTTTTTGTAATTGTTGGGTCAGTATATTTTTCCTTAATGAAGTTAGTTGGTCTTTTATATCCGTCTTCATTTCTAATAAATCGAATAGAAAGCTTCTCTGATTTAATAATGAAGGTTGTGCCTTTTTCTAATTCAGTCTCTAAAAATTCCTGAGTCCACTTAAACTCACCACTAAGGCAAAAATCTGTTGTAGAATAACCTGATTTAATTACAATGTCATCTAATAACTCAACTCTATCTGGTTTTCCTGCTTTAAAAAGACCATCAGAAAACTTATCTATTTTAAAGAGTACTTTGTCTTTTGGAAATTTTAACGTTCGAGTGCTGTTTCCTGAATTGAGTAATGGCTGGTCTCCTCCATCGAGTAATTCGCCATTGTATTTTAATGAATTCCAACTTTTTTCATAGCATAATATGTACTCATTGGTCTTTCTAGATTTCGTTGAGAGTGCTGGTGGAGTTGATGTTTTTACCCATGAAAAAACTTCAATAAAATTAGATTCTCCAAATATTTCATTCAGTACTCTTTTTAGATTTGCGATTTCTTCAACTCCAATAGAAATAAAAATCACGCCATCCTCCGTCAGTAAATTTCGAGCTAGTTTAAGTCTAGGATACATCATGGATAGCCAATCGGAGTGGTATCGCCCGGCGGTGTCGGGGTTCACCTGCATGCGGATGCCATATTCGTCCACTTGACCGCTTTCTTCGGCATATTCCGCTGCATCTTGGGTGAAATTGTCGCGATAGACAAAATCCTTGCCGGTGTTGTAGGGTGGGTCGATATAAATCATCTTCACCTTG
>JBKECD010000079.1:0-10953 GCA_047974225.1 Mangrovibacterium sp. | reverse complement strand
GATAATGGATGTGTTGATGGCTCAACACTTGCTTTTGCCATGCTCCAATTTTTTGCAATTCGCCTTTAGATTTGGCAATCCAGTCGAGCGAAGAGAGTTGAGCAGCCAACTGCTGGTCGGTGAATTTCTCAGGCGATTCGAGCAGTGGAAATTCATACAATCCTTGCCAAATATCTTTCTCCGTGCGCTGATGCAAATAAATATATTGTGCATTTTCATCTTGGCAGACCAAATAATTAAAGTAGCGCAAGGAGATTTTGACTTTTGCTTTTTTGATAGGATAGCTCAAGGCTTTGGGCGAGAGGTGCACGGCGCAGCATGTCGCCAGAGGACATTCGCCACACTTGGGTGCTTTCGGCGTGCACACTAATGCTCCCAAATCCATGATGGCTTGATTGTGTGTGGCGGGCTGCTTTTTGTCGAGCTCGGCTTGAGCTAATGCCGAGAAAAGTTTCTTTCCTCGGCTCGTGTCAATCGGTTGGCTGATGGCATAAAGTCGAGCAAGCACACGCAGCACATTGCCATCCACCACGGCATGGGGCATTCCATAAGCAAAGCTCAGAATGGCTGCTGCGGTGTAATCGCCCACGCCTTTCAGTGCTCGAATCTTCTTCCAGTCGGCAGGGAAAACGCCCCCATATTCATCGACCACTAGCTGGGCAGCCTGCTGCATATTTCGAGCTCGACTGTAATAGCCTAGCCCTTGCCAGAGTTTCAGAATTTCATCTTGATTGGCTGCTGCAAAATCGTGCACAGTGGGATATTTCGCCAAAAAACGATAATAATAAGGCTGTCCTTGCTCCACACGCGTTTGCTGCAAGATGATTTCCGACAGCCAAATAGCATAGGCATCAGTGGTTTCCCGCCAAGGCAAGTTGCGCTTGTTTTGTGCATACCATTGAGCCAATAACGGGGCAATATTTAGTATTTTCTCATTCATATGATATGCAAATGTAAATTATTCGGCTGTGAATATCTCAAAAAAACATTGATTTGCTAAATAATCGTTACTTTGTCGGGTCAAATCAAGCAACAAAATAATATGAGCAGTCAGCAGACTAGGATGGAACCCATCGACCTCAAAGCACTATTCAGAGAAAAGAACCCCGGATTAGCCAAGCTAATTCCGCAATTTGTCTATAATTATATCGACCGCATTGTGCATATTGATGAGGTGAATGAAATCATCGAGAAATATGGCGATTTGGAAGGTGCCGACTTTGCCACAGCGGTGGTGAATCATTTCGGAGTGAAAGATGAAGTGGTGGGGCTTGAAGATGTGCCTCGTGAGGGGCGTTATATCTTTGCTGCCAACCATCCGCTGGGGGGATTTGATGCGATGTTGCTGATGGATGAGGTGAAAAATCATGTGGGTGGCAACTTTAAATTTCTCGCCAACGACCTGCTCACCGCCATCAAGCCATTGGCGAATGTGTTTATTCCGATTAATAAATTTGGCGGCAAGAGCAAGGAAGTGGTGAAGTTGAGCGAGGAGTCTTATGAGTCGGATGGGCAAATTCTGATATTCCCTGCGGGGCTCAATAGCCGCAAAATCAATGGTGTGGTGCAAGACACTCCTTGGAATAAGCACTTCATTCAGAAGGCAGTGCAGCATAAGCGTGATGTGGTCTTGGTGCATATTGAGGGGCGAAATTCTAATTTTTTCTATAACCTCTCCAATTTCCGTCGAGCGATTGGCATCAAGTGGAACTTGGAAATGTTTTTCCTGTCGGATGAATTTTTCAGTCAGAAAGGCAAAACATTTAAGCTCACTTTTAGCAAGCCAATCCCTCATAGCACTTTCGACAAGTCAAAATCGCAAAAAGAATGGGCGACCGAGCTTCGTCAGCAGCTATTCGATTTGCCAAAACAAGCAAAATGAGGCGCTATGCTAATTTATATTTACTATTTTAATTCTAAACATTCGTTGTGAGTGAATGCTTAGCAGTTTTACTAGTTTTGTGTCGCTAAAGAATTTTATTAAAAGCAATATTTATGAAAGAGATTGTAGCACCAATAGCCGTGGAGTTGATTATGGCGGAACTGACGCCCGAGAAAATGCTTCGCAAAACCAATAAAGGTGCCAATGAAATATACATCATCACCCATCACGACTCGCCTAATGTGATGCGGGAAGTCGGACGCTTGCGCGAAATTACTTTTCGTGAAGCAGGTGGTGGCACTGGAAAGGAAATCGACATCGACAAATATGACACCCAAGAGAATTGCTATAAACAGCTGATTGTGTGGAATCCTGATGCGCAAGAAATCTTGGGCGGCTACCGATATATGCTCGGCAATGAATTGGATATTGACGAAAATGGCGACCCAATGGTGGCTACTGGTCGCTTGTTTCACTTTTCCGACCAATTTAAAAAAGACTATCTTCCCTACACCATTGAGCTCGGGCGTTCGTTTGTGCAGCCCGCCTATCAATCAAGCAAAGCAGGGGCAAAGGCGCTTTTTGCGCTCGATAATCTGTGGGATGGACTAGGGGCTTTGACTGTTGATCATCCCGAGATAAAATATTTCATGGGAAAAGTAACGATGTACACGCATTTCAATGTGGAAGCACGCAACTTAATACTTTATTTCTATGAGAAATATTTCTCCGACCAAGACCGCTTGGTCTATCCGAAAGACCCCATGATTGTGGAAATGAATCGGGAGGAGATGGGACGCCTATTCAGTGGCGAGAGCTATAAGGAAAATTATAAGACGCTAGTGGCTGAGGTGAGAAAACGAGGTGAAAACATTCCACCGCTGGTGAATGCCTATATGAATCTTAGTCCTACCATGCGCACTTTCGGCACAATCCTCAATGAGCACTTCGGAGGTGTGGAGGAAACAGGCATCTTGGTTACTATCAAGGACATTTATGACGCTAAGGTGGATCGACATATCGAGACCTACATTCGCCAAAAGGATAATGATAATTTCCCTGAGGTGAAATAGAAAGCTTACAATAAGTATGGATATGCAAGAATTATTAGGCGGAAATGAATATTTCCGCCTTTATTTTTTGCCAATTATTGGTCAGTTTTGCTTCCGACAGGTCTTCGGATTGTGTTTTATTTGGTCGGGCAGGGGAAATCTATTAATAAAATTGCAATTTATTGGGTTGATATAAGTCGAGCTTATCAAAAAGTTCCAACTTTTTTATCGGTTCGGAATGATATTCTTAAAAAAAGCCAATGAGAAATGGTGGAGTTGTAGAATATCGTATAAAAAAGCCAATAAGAAAGCTCGAAATGCATTTGGACATTAAAAAAAACCAATAAGAAAAGATGGCATTGTATAATACCGTGTAAAAAAGTCAATAAGAAAGCTTAGTATTGATTGAAACTGACAAAAAAGTTGGAGTTTTTTTGTGTGTTTTTTTCTTGGATGATGAAGGAAGGAGTTTTGGGAAGTTGCATGAATAAAGGGATGAAGCGTTTTTAGGGTTGGGAAATTAATTTTAAAGGGTGGTTTTAGTTAAAATAATTAACATATCCTGTGAAGCAATAATGCGGCTCTACGAAACGCCCCTTGGGGCGTTGGGGGATGCCTGCGGGATTTTCATCCCCGTCCATTTGTAATTCGTAATTGCTAATTCGCAATTGATTCTTATCTTTGTGCTTATTAAAAGAATACGGTTATGATTTCACAAGGGGAAAAATATGTAAACCTGTTTACAGATTTTGGTTTCAAGAAGCTATTTGGTGAGGAGCTTAGTAAGGAAAGGTTGAAAGATTTCCTCAATGAGTTGTTGCGTTCGGAGCAAGGCGAGATCGTTGATTTGAGCTATTTGAATCCAGAGCAGCTGGGCAGTTCGAGCGATGAGCGGAGAGCTATTTTTGATATTTATTGTGAAAATGAGAAGGGTGAGCGGTTCATTGTGGAGCTCCAAAAAGTAGAGCAAAAATATTTTAAAGATAGGTCGGTTTATTATTCGACCTTTCCGATAACCGAACAAGCGAAGCGTTCCAAGGATTGGAATTTTGAGTTGCAGTCGGTCTATACGATTGGGATTTTAGATTTTGAGTTTAAAGAAGAACCCACACCGCCGGGGAAATACCAGTCGGTGGTCAAGTTGCTCGATGTGGTTACGAAAGAGGTTTTTTTCAATAAGCTGACCTATATTTATCTGGAGATGCCAAAGTTCACCAAGACGCTTGATGAGCTAGAGACGCACTTCGACAAGTGGCTTTATGTGATTCGCAATTTGCATCGGCTAGATCGGATTCCAGATAACCTTCGTGAGCAAGTTTTTACCCGTCTTTTTGAAGTGGCCGAGATAGCCAAGTTCGATCCTGAGCAACGAGAAGTCTATGAAAATAGTCTGAAGAGTTATCGCGATATCAAGAACTCCGTAGATACTGCCGAGGAGCGAGGGCTCAAAAAAGGGCTCAAGAAAGGCAGAGCCGAAGGGCGAAAAGAGGGGCTCAAAAAGGGGATGGCGAAAGGAAGAAAAGAAGGCGAAGCGATAGGGATGGAGAAAGGCGAAGCGATAGGGATGGAGAAAGGGAAGAAAGAGGCAGCGCGAAATCTATTAAGCATAGGCGCTTCTGTTGAAATGATTCAAGTAGCCACAGGTCTTTCAGTAGAAGAGATAAATCAATTGTCAATAGATAATTAAGGGGTTGCATGTAATAGCGTCCCAGATATTTTTATTTTGTGCAGCTTCGCCCCATCGGGGCGGAATCTAGGTAGCCTCAGATTTCAATCTGGGGTGAGAATGCCAACAAACACAGGCGTGCCGTAGGTACGCTATCTTAAATTGTTATACTGTACCTACGGCACGGTGCTTGCCTTTAATTTCAGACCCCAAATTAAAATCTGAGGCTACCTAGTTACGTCCCTAGCGGGACGAGCAGTGTCTCTCTAATTTTATTTGGGACGCTATTAGGTTGCATGGGGTGAAACATACGTAGTCTGATGGGACAGGGGATATTTTTGGGTCTAGGCGTAAAAAATATCATCTTTGTATTTTCAAAATAACAGCAAGATGAACCAGGTAAATCGCCTTTTTGTTTATCTAAGGTAAAGTCTTATTCGGCATCCATAATATTAGGGTCAACCAAAATTCGACCGCAATATTCACACACAATAACCTTTTTGTGCGTAACGATATCCATTTGTCGCTGAGGGGTGATTTGGTTGAAGCAACCGCCGCAAGCGCCACGTTGCACTGTGGCTACAGCTAGCCCGTTGCGCGCATTTGTGCGAATGCGATTGAATGCAGTGAGCAATCTTTCCTCGACTTTTTTCTCGATTTTCTCGACTTTTTTTAGCAGTTTTTCTTCTTCTACTTGAGTTTCGGAAGTGATTTCTTCAAGCTCTTTGCGCTTCAATTCCAAATCTTTTTGACGATTTTCGAGCTGAGTTTCTGAGCTTTCGATTTTGGCTTTTTTAGCTTCAATATCGGCGATAAATTCTTTGATTTTTTTGTTCGACAATTGAATTTCTAGTCCTTGAAATTCAATTTCTTTGCTGAGCGAATCATATTCCCGATTGTTGCGCACATTATTTTGTTGCTCGGTGTATTTAGCAATCAAGGCTTCCGACTCTTTGATGGCAGCCTTTCTGTTTTGAGTTGATGTCTCGAGTGTGGCGAGTTCGTCGTTTAGGTTTTGGATGCGAGTCTCCAATCCTGCCACATCATCTTCGAGGTCTTCCACCTCAAGTGGCAATTCGCCACGCAGCATTTTGATTTTGTCGATTTCAGAAGCCACTACTTGCAATTCGTATAGTGCTTTTAGTTTGTCGCTTACCGACACTGTTTGTTCGCTCTTCTTAGCCATATCTTAAATGTGAATCAATTTTTTAAATAAAGTAATTTACTGCATTGGTGCAGTGAGTTGTCAATCGGACGACAAAGTTAGGTATTTTTTCAATAAGTAGCTCACGAAAAATGAAAGGAGTGAACTGTTCGCTCTCAAAATGACCGATATCAGCCAAAATAATTCGATTGTCAGCCTCAAAAAACTCGTGATATTTCATGTCGCCAGTGATAAATATGTCGGCGCCAGCCGCTATGGCAGCATGGGCGAGCGAGCTTCCTGCGCCACCGCAGACTGCCACTCGGTTGATTTTTTTGCCTAATAGTTTGCTGTGGCGAATCGCCTCGCAATGAAAAGTGTCTTTTATTCTTTGCAGGAAGATTTTTTCTTCTTCGCCTTGGGGCAGGTCGCCCACTAGACCGATGCCAATCGGTTCTGAATCATTGGTAGCTGTCAGTCCCTGCTGATTGACGAGCCCGATTTTGTTGCAAATCATCGTATTGACGCCTCCTTGCACAGCATCGAGGTTGGTGTGGGCGGCATAGATGGCTATTTGGTGGCGTATGGCTTTGATGACGCATCGTTCGACTTCATTTTTGCCATTGATTTTCTTGAGTCCCCCAAAGATGAGTGGATGATGCGAAATGATGAGCCGATGCCCTTGGGCGATGGCTTCATCCACCACCGACTCTGTAACGTCGAGGCAGAGGAGTGCCGACTCCGTTTCGTCGGTCGGTGCGCCCACCAGCAGCCCTGCATTGTCATAGCTTTCTTGGAAGGCTAGCGGAGCAAGTGCTTCTAGATGATCAATAATTTCCTTGATTTTCACAGGGTTTTAGGATTTAGGTGTTTAGGACTTAGTGTTTAGGTGCGAAGCTCAACTCATAACACATAACTCCCTTAAAGCTGTTCTTTTATTTCGAGCAGTGCATTTTTGACGTTTGTCAGTCGTTCGGTCATTTGCTGCTTGTCGATGATGTCTTTTTTATTTTCTCGGAGCTTCTTTTGGGCACCTTCGATAGAGTATTTTTGGTCTTTGACAAGATATTTGACCAATTTCATTTCCTCAATATCTTGCTCGGAGTAGTAGCGCACATTTCGACCGCCTACGCGAGGGCTGATGGTGGGAAATTGCTTCTCCCAATAGCGCACATTGGAATCAGACACGTCAAGGATTTTGGCAACCTCACCCACTGAATAATGAATTTTTTTCACTGCCATGACTGTTATTAATCTAATGATTGTCCTGCATTGGCTGATTTGGCAATCATCTCATCGAAAGCTTCTGCGGAAAGGTCTTTGAAATAATAGTGTTGGGGATTCATCGCTCGACCATCTTTGCGCACTTCGTAGTGCAAGTGAGGGCCCGTTGATTTTCCCGAGCTGCCGACTGTTCCTATAATCTGCCCACGCACCACCTTGTCGCCTGCTTTGACACTCGTGGAGTGCATGTGGGCATACATTGTTTCATAGCCATAGCCATGGTCGATAAGAATGTTGGTGCCATAGCCACCTTTGAGTTTTTGCACGCGGTCGATCACCCCGTCGCCTGTGGCATATATGTTGGTGCCAATCGGAGCGGCAAAGTCCATCCCAGCATGAAACTTACGAATCTTATATACAGGGTCGATGCGATAGCCATAGCCCGAGGCCATATATTTCAACTCTTTATCTGCCACCGGCACGATGGCGGGAATGCTCGCAAGCATCTGCTCTTTGTCGCGAGCGAGCATGGCGAGCTCTTCATATGACTTGGATTGAACGTAGGCTTTCTTCGTGAGCATTTCGAGCTGCCGAGCTGCATGCTTCACCAGATCGTTGTCGTCAAGATTTTCCAAGTGCTGATATTTATCGACTCCACCAAACCCCGCTTTCCGAATTGATGAAGGAATAGGGTCGGCCTCAAACACCACCCGATATAGATTGTCATCGCGCTGCTGCATGTCGGTCAGCACATGCTCCATATCGTCCATGTTTCGAGTCATTATTTCTATCTGAGCAATAAGTTTTTCGTTTTTGTTTTTCTGCTGAACCATGCGTGGCGATTCGTAGTATTGCAGAAAAAGAATCGTCAGACCAACAGCGAAAATCGCTGAGAGGCAAAAAATCACGAGCGACGATCGGATGCGAGCTCTGACCTGTCCTTTCTCTTTTTCAAAACTAAGCGTTTCGGGGTTAAACTTAAAATCTGCCATAAAAAGTATTTCCTTTTGATTTACTTTAAACTAAATGCGCTACTTTTGCTCCCGATGAGATGGGTGAATAAAATAGCACTGAAAACGCAAAAATAAGATAATAATTAAGATGACCGTGTTTTTTAACTGGTTTTTTCCTGATACTTAACACAAAAAAAGGCAAAATAAAGCATACAAACAATGGATTCAAAAGCGATTAGACAAGCATTCCTAGATTTCTTTGAAGAAAAACAACACCGAATTGTCAGTTCTGCACCAATGGTGATTAAGAACGACCCAACACTCATGTTCACCAATGCGGGCATGAACCAGTTTAAAGATATTTTCTTGGGCAATCGCCCTGCTGCTTCGCCTCGAGCTGCCGACACGCAAAAGTGTTTGCGGGTGAGCGGTAAGCATAATGATTTGGAAGAAGTGGGGCACGACACTTATCACCACACCATGTTTGAAATGCTCGGCAACTGGTCGTTTGGCGACTATTTCAAGCAAGAAGCCATTGATTGGGCGTGGGAGTTTTTGCACGACAAGATGGGCATTGCTGCCGACCGCATGTATGCCACAATCTTTGAGGGAAGCGAAGAAGATGGTGTGCCGCAAGATTCCGAAGCTAAAGCAATTTGGTTGAAGCACATGCCTGAAGAACGAATCATCTTGGGCAACAAAAAAGATAACTTCTGGGAAATGGGAGAAACAGGTCCTTGTGGTCCTTGCTCGGAAATCCATGTGGATATTCGCGATGACGATGAGCGAGCTAAGGTTTCAGGGAAAGACCTCGTGAATAAAGACCATCCTCAGGTGATTGAAATTTGGAACTTGGTGTTCATGCAATTTAACCGCAAAGCCGATGGCAAACTCGAATCATTGCCAGCCACACACGTGGATACGGGCATGGGCTTCGAGCGTCTGTGCATGGTGAAGCAAGGCAAAAAGTCAAACTACGACACCGATGTTTTTCAAAATACCATCCGCAAGATTGAAACTCTTTGTGGCATTAAATATGGTGAAAACGAGAAGAGTGATATCGCCATGCGTGTGATTGCCGACCACCTTCGTGCGATAGCTTTTGCGATAGCCGATGGGCAGTTGCCTTCCAATAATAAGGCGGGCTATGTCATTCGTCGTATTCTTCGCCGTGCGGTGCGCTATGGATATACCTTCTTGAATTTCCGTGAGGCGTTCATCTATCAATTGGTGGAGGTGTTGAAAGAAACCATGAGCGAAGCGTTCCCCGAATTGATTTCGCAACAGACGCTCATTGAAAAGGTGATTAAGGAAGAAGAAGAATCATTCTTGCGCACCTTGGCGACGGGTATCAACTTGCTAGAGAAAATCATTGCAGAACGCAAGTCGAAAGACTTCATCGTGGTGCCGGGAGCGCAAGCTTTTGAGCTTTACGACACCTTTGGCTTCCCGCTTGATTTGACCGAATTAATTCTGAAAGAAAATGGCTTGGTGGTGAATCGCGAGGAGTTTCAAGGCGAAATGAATAAGCAAAAAGAGCGTGCTCGCAATGCTGCTGCGGTGGAAACCGACGATTGGCAAGTGGTGCGCCAAGATGATGTGGAAGAATTTATCGGATATGATAATATCGAAGCAGATGTGCTCCTTACTAAATATCGCAAGGTGAAGCAGCAAAAAAGTGAGTTCTATCAGTTGGTGTTCAACATCACTCCGTTTTATGCCGAAAGTGGCGGTCAGGTGGGCGACGCAGGTTTTATTGAAGCCAATGGCGAGAAAATCGAAATCTTCGACACTAAAAAGGAAAACGACCTGATTATCCACCTTAGCAAGAAGTTGCCTAGCGACATCAACGTTACATTCAAGGCTGTGGTCAATGCGCAAGCACGACAAAACACGGCTAACAATCACACCGCAACGCATCTTCTGCATGCTGCACTTCGTGAAGTGCTGGGCAGTCATGTGGAGCAAAAAGGTTCGCTGGTGCATCCTGATTATTTGCGTTTCGATTTCTCGCACTTCCAAAAAGTGAGCGAAGAGGACTTGGCGAAAGTAGAGAAAATAGTGAATGCCAAAATCCGTGAAAACATTAGCCTTGAAGAGAACCGTGCTGTGCCACATTCCAAAGCTTTGGAGATGGGTGCTATGGCATTGTTTGGCGAGAAATATGGCGATTTGGTGCGTGTGATTAAATTCGGCGAGTCGGTGGAGCTTTGTGGCGGAACGCACACTTCAGCAACGGGGAATATTGGTTTCTTCAAAATCTTTAGCGAATCATCAACGGCAGCGGGCATTCGTCGTATCGAAGCGGTGAGCGGTGAGAAAGCTGAGGAGATGATAGGAGAACATTACAATATGCTGAAAAATATCGGCGACCTATTTAAAAACAACACCGACTTGCTTCGTAATATCGAAAGCTTGATTCAGGAAAATTCGGCTATCAGCAAGCAAATGCAAAGCATGTCAAATAGCATTGTGGCAATTGAAAAACGCAATCTGATTGATGATGCCAAAGAATATAATGGGGTCAAGATAGTGTCGGCTGTGGTGAAGCCGATGATTGCCGACCAATTGAAAAACTTAGCCTTTGGCATCAATAATGAGTTGGAGAATGCAGTGGTGGTGCTTGGCGGTGTGGTCAATGACAAACCTCAGCTGGCGATTTATATTGCTGAAAATTTGGTGGCGCAATATCGACTTAATGCTGGTCAGATTGTGCGCGAAGCAGGCAAGAAGATTCAAGGTGGAGGTGGCGGTCAGGCATTCTTTGCTACCGCTGGCGGTAAGAATGCCGATGGACTGCATTATGCCATTGAAGATGCGGTGGCGATAATTAAAAATGCGATTGGCGCATAGTGATAACATTAAAACAATAAGAATATGCAACCTACATGGTTTGAAGTAAAGCTGAAATATGAAAAAGAGATGGAAGCTCAAGATGGAAGAGTGAAGAAAGTCTCTGAAGTTTATTTGATTGATGCGGTGAGTTTCACCGAAGCGGAAAGACGCATGTTTATCGAGATTGATAAGATGGG
>JBKECD010000111.1:0-5212 GCA_047974225.1 Mangrovibacterium sp. | reverse complement strand
GCGCAGGTCAATCCGCACTTCTTCATGAACACGCTCAACAACATTCATGCGCTAATTGACATCGACACTGATCGAGCTAAAGACACCGTGATTGAACTCTCAAAAATCATGCGCTATGTGCTTTATGATGCCAACCGTCCGTTGATTTCTCTGGAAAAAGAAATTCACTTTCTCGACAACTACATTCGTCTGATGCGCATCCGCTATACCGACAATCTCGACATTCGCACAAGCTATCCTGAAGAAATTCCACCGATAAATATCCCACCGCTTTTGCTCGTTACCCTCATTGAGAACGCCTTCAAACATGGTGTAGGCATTCGCAAGGAAGCTTTCATTCATAGCTCGCTAGTGGTGGAGAATGGCAAATTGACTTACGTGGTAAGAAACAGTCTTTCGCATGAAAAACACGAAGCATCGGGCGTGGGCTTAGAGAATCTGCGGAAACGACTATCTTTGCTCTTCAAAGATGAATATGAGCTACTGATTTCGCCTAGTGAAGAAGAATATGAAGTGAAGTTGGTGATGCCGGTGGGGTGAAAAGGGAAAGTTAGTCCACTTTTTTTGTGGAATAGATAAAATGCAATATCTTTGTTGCGACTTAGAAGGTAAGTATGGAAATAAAATTTGATAAAACATATTTGGAGGAACTGTACTACAAGGGCAAGACATCTGATAAGAAGCATCGATTTCAGCCACCAGTAATTCAGAAATATCGTAAAACAATTGATATTTTAGAGTCGGTTGCCATAATTGAGGATCTTTTTCGATATGGTGGCTTGCACTACGAAGCTCTTCGAGGAGACAAAGAAGGATTGGAGTCTGTCCGTGTGAACAATCAATATCGAATAGAATTTGAAACCACAAAAGTAGTTTCTGAAACGGTAGTCTCCATTTGTAATATCATCGACCTGTCAAATCATTATAAATAAATCGACATGAGTAATTTAGGATATGGATATACTCCCACACATCCCGGGGAAGTGTTGAAAGATGAGATTAATTATCGAGGCATCTCGCAAACCACTTTGGCGAAGCAAATGGGAATATCGTATAAGATTCTCAATGATATTTTGAACGAACGTCGCCCATTGACCACGCAAACCGCCATGATGTTTGAAGCCGCATTGGACGTTCCTGCGGATTCTCTGATGCGCCTGCAGCTCAAATATAATATGCACGTGGCGCAAGCTGATAGCGCACTAACCAAACGTTTGGCTCAAATCCGCAAGTTTGCTGCGGTGCTGTAACCACCCCTCTTTAATCCATGACCCTCCGCACCTTAGCCATTGATGATGAGCCGCTAGCTCTTCAACAGATTACAAAGTATATCGAGAAAACGCCTTTTCTCGAGCTCACCGCTGCTTGCTCCAATGCGCTTGAGGCAATCAATGAACTGAGCAAGCAGGCAGTCGATTTAATCTTTGTGGATATTAATATGCCCGAACTCAATGGGATCGACTTTGTGCGCTCGCTGGCGCAAAAGCCGATGATTATATTCACCACCGCCTATTCCGAATATGCCATCGAAGGCTTTCGAGTAGATGCCACCGACTATCTGCTGAAACCTATCGGCTATGCCGATTTCTTGCGTTCTGCCGAAAAAGCTCGCAAGTTCTTTGCCCTGCAAGCGAATGAAAATAGTAGCTCTGCTCCTAACGACTATTTCTTTGTGAAGTCGGAATACAAAACAGTGCAAGTGATTATTGACGACATTCTCTATGTTGAAAGCAAAAGCGAATATCTTCAAATTCACCAAAGCTCAAGTGATCCCATCATGACACTCGGCAACATGAAAATGATGGAAGACCGATTGCCTGCCGAACAGTTCATGCGCATTCATCGTTCGTTCATCATCAACCTGCAAAAGATTTCCGCCATTGAGCGCAGCCATGTCATCATGGGTAGCGAGCGGATTCCGATTGGCGAAATGTATAAAGAAACTCTTCAGCAATACATCGGCAAGTGGCTGGTGGCGAAGAAGTAGTGGGGCAGGAGTTAAAGTAAATAAAAAAAGCCCCGAGTGAAAACTCGAGGCTTTTTTATTTAGAGCTTAAAGCAGCAACGCTAAAGCGCCAAAGGCACAGCAGCGAAGCTAAAGCTGTTACGCATTAAGCGTGAAGCGCACAAAACCTGTTGCAGCCAATCCTTTTGAAGCAGAGTTCAAGTATTGAGCCACTGAAAGTTTGTTGTCTTTGATGAACGCTTGTTCCACCAAAGTGCTCTCTTTGTAGAATTTTTGCAATGCACCTTGAGCGATTTTATCCAACATCGCTTCTGGTTTGCCTTCTTGGCGGAATTTCTCTTTAGCGATTTCCAACTCTTTTTCAGCCACCTCAGCAGGCACTGAATCTTTGTCCAATGCCACAGGAGCCATAGCCGCAGCTTGCATAGCCACGTCTTTACCCACTTGTGCATCGAAGCCAGTTTGGTTGAATGCCACCAAAGTAGAAAGTTTATTTCCAGGGTGGATATAAGGCACTACTGTTTCACCAGCTAGGCTAGCATAGAATGAAACTTCTAGTTTTTCACCCATCACACCTGATTGCTCAGCGATTTGCTCAGCAAGAGGGCGACCATCAAGAGGAAGTGCAAGAAGAGCTTCCGCATCAGCTGGTTGGTTAGCGATAGCTAGGTCAAGAATAGTTTGAGCGAAAGCCACATACTTTTCGTTGATAGCCACGAAGTCAGTTTCGCAGTTCAAAGCGATGATAGCACCAAATTTACCATCAGCACTCACGCCAGCAAGCGTTGCACCTTCCGATGCTTCGCGGTCAGCACGTTTGTTAGCGATAGCTTTACCACGTTCGCGGATAATCTCCACCGCACGTTCGTAGTTGCCATCAGCTTCAGTAAGCGCATTTTTACAATCCATCATACCAGCACCAGTGGCGGTACGAAGTTTTTTTACATCTGCAGCAGTTACAGCCATTTCCGTATTAATTTTAATTGGTTGGTAAATTATTCTTCTTCGTCGTTTGAATCATCGTCGCCTTTAGCACCTTCGGCTTTAGCGTCGTCGCTTTTTTCGCGTTCCACTTTGCGTTCAGAAAGACCTTCCGCAATAGCATCACACATCAAGCGAGTAATCAAGCGAATTGATTGTGAAGCATCATCGTTGGCAGGGATTACGAAATCCAAACCTTCAGGGTTTGAGTTTGTATCACACACCGCGAATACAGGGATACCCAATTTTTGCGCTTCACGCACAGCGATTTTTTCTTTCAACACGTCGATTACGAAAACCGCAGCTGGAAGACGAGAAAGGTCGGCCACTGAACCGAAGATTTTCTCTAGTTTCGCACGTTGGCGTTCGATTTGTAGTTTCTCACGTTTTGAAATACTTCCCCATTGACTCTCATCTTTCATCATTTTGTCGATAGAGTTCATTTTCTTCACAGTTTTGCGAATAGTTGGGAAGTTAGTCAGCATACCTCCAGGCCAACGCTCCACTACATAAGGCATATTTACATTGCCCACAGCTTCCGACACGATGTCTTTAGCTTGTTTTTTTGTAGCTACGAAAAGAATTTTGCGTCCCGATTTGGCAATTTGTTTCAAGGCAGCAGCCGACTCGTCGATTTTCACGACAGTTTTTTGCAAGTCGATAATATGGATTCCGTTCTTCTCCATGAAGATGTATGGAGCCATGCTTGGATTCCACTTACGTTTGAGGTGACCAAAGTGTACACCTGCGTCCAATAGTTCTTGGAAATTTGTTCTTGGCATCTTTTTAACTTTTTGATTGTGTAAAAGCAACTTTTGAGTAGTTCGCTGTCGGAAGTCTCAAAGGTTTCAGATCCACAGTAGTTTTTTTTGAATAAAAATAAAATACTAACGTTTTGAGAATTGGAAACGTTTGCGAGCTTTTGGTTGACATGGTTTCTTACGTTCCACTTCGCGTGGGTCGCGAGTCATGAATCCAGCTTGACGAAGAGCAGGTTTACTTTCTGCATCTACTTCCACCAAAGCACGAGCAATTGCTAGGCGAAGAGCCTCAGCTTGACCTTTCACACCGCCGCCATCAAGGTTCACTTTGATGTCATATTGCTCAGCCACACCCAAAAGGTTGAGGGGTTGCAAAACGATGTATTGCAAAGTTCCTGTTGGGAAATACTCTGCTAAATCTCTTTTGTTGATGGTGATTTTACCGCTACCTGCACTCATGTAAATACGCGCAACGGCTTCTTTTCTACGACCAATTGTGTTAATTACTTCCATGGGTTACAGTTTAATGGTGTTTAAATCAATAGCTTTTTGAGATTGAGCCTCATGTTTGTTCTCTGCTCCAACATACACTTTCATGTTGCCAAACACTTAGCGTCCTAGACGGTTTTTAGGCAACATACCTTTCACAGCTTTTTCAACCAAACGTTCTGGGTGTTTTTTCAACAACTCAGCTGGTGTTTGCTCGCGCTGTCCACCTGGATAACCAGTGTAACGGAGGTAAATTTTGTCGTTTAGTTTGTTACCAGTAAGCTTCACTTGCTCTGCATTGATAACAATCACATTGTCTCCACAATCCACATGGGGAGTGAAGTTAGGCTTGTGCTTGCCGCGCAACATCTTTGCGATTGCGCTCGCTGCACGACCTAATGGCATTCCAGCTACATCTACTAGAATCCATTCTTTGGTTACAGTTGCCGGATTTGCCGACACCGTTTTGTAAGATAAACTATCCACTTGCTTAAAATTTTAATAAGTTAATACCTAAATAATGGTCGCCTTTGCTTCCGCCTGCTGCATAGTTAGTATTCGCCACTCCAACATCGGGCCGTCGGGCTGCTTTCCTACCTGCAACATTATCAGCTAATTGCAAAAGTTCCCACCTAAGGATAACAATCGGAGATGCAAAAGTATATCTTTTTTTCAAATACACAATGCTATGCAGCTATTATTAAACGATTTGAGAAAGATTTAATCTTGCAGCCTGCTTTGTTATTCCTGTTGGGTGAATGGTGTCCTGTGAAAAAATACCCTCTATTAAGCAGGTAAATCGCTTTTAAACTATAGGGGACTTCTAAAAATTAATTATTTGGGATTCAAATAAATATTACTATCTTTAGGGCTATCAAAGCACATGAATATGCATAAATATAAAAGTACAGGCAATAGAGGTCTTTTTGATGAACAAGATAGTCTTTCTAAACTATCCGAAATAGGCAATCCACTAGAACGACTAAGTGCAGCCGTTGATTTTGAGATGTTTCGG
>JBKECD010000009.1:0-18346 GCA_047974225.1 Mangrovibacterium sp. | reverse complement strand
ATGTAGTTGCCGATGGCGGCGGTGTGTTCGCCCACAGTGGCATAGTAGGAATGGACATAATAGACATATTCGCCCTCCAAGGTTTCATCAAACAAGGACGATTGCACTTCGCCGATGGTGTTCCAACCCATGTGGGGCACTTTGTCGATGAACTCCCGACCTGCCTCGGGCTGGAATCGCTTCACCTGCGCATCGAAGATGCCCAAGCAATCCACATCGCCCTCTTCGGAATGACTGCACATGAGCTGCAAGCCCAAGCAAATGCCAAGCACCGGTTGCTTCAACGAACAGATAAGCTCATCGAGCCTTTCACGTTTCAGATATTCCATCGTGTTCTTCGCTTCGCCCACTCCGGGAAATATCACCCGATCGGCTGTGCGAATGACTTCATGGTCGGCACTGACAATAGGCTCTACGCCCAAACGCTTCAGCGCATTTGCCACCGACTCCACATTGCCGGCATTGTATTTGATGATGACTACTTTCATGTTTTTTATTTTTAGTGCGGAGTGCAGAGTGCGAGGTGTGAAGTGGCTGCGCCAGTACTCTTAGTTTCTACTCGCCTAGCAATTTCGCAATGACTGCTTTCATTTCATTAAACTCATCGTCCTTGAATAGCCGAGTGAGGAATACAATTTTTCCATCTCTATCAATGATGACATTGCGTGTTACGCCTGCGCCTTGCTCAGCATAGGAATAAAAGATGTCGCCTTCGAGGTCGAGCAAGAGCGGATAAGTTACTGGGATTTGCTTCGCAAATTCGGCGGTCTTTTCGGCAGATTCTTTCAGGTCGATGCCATAGAGTGCAAAGTTTGGATTCGATTGATACTTCTTCCAGATTTCCTCTTCGATGTGCGGCATTTCTTTGCGGCACACGCTGCACCAGCTAGCGGTGAATTGCAGCATGACAATCTTTCCGCGCAAGTCGGAAAGCTTCACCGTTTGCCCCTCGGGCGTAGTGGTGGTGAAATCAGGAGCCATGTCGCCCAGTTTCACCAAATAACCATAGTCTTTCGGCTGTGCCGAAACATGTCCTGCCCATGATGCGAGCAAGATGATTGTGGATAGGATAATAAAGTTTTTCATGTTTTTATTTTTTGTGCGGAGTGCAAAGCTAACTCATAACTCATAACTCAAAGGCTTCCCTTCGTCGATGGCAGTTCAAAGTTAAACACATCTTTTCGGATAGCCATCTTGATGGCTCGTGCGAGGGCTTTAAACATGCCTTCTATTTTATGGTGCTCGTTGGTGCCTTCGGCTTTGATGTTGAGATTTGTGAGCGAGGTGTCGGAAAAGGACTTAAAGAAATGATAGAACATTTCCGTTGGCATATCACCAATCTTCTCTCGTTTGAAATCCGCTTCCCACATCAGCCATGGGCGACCGCCAAAGTCTATCACACACTGACACAAACAATCGTCCATCGGCAGGCAGTAGCCATATCGCTCGATGCCTCGCTTGTCGCCTAGCGCAATGCGGAAAGCTTCGCCCAAAGCTAAGGCGGTGTCTTCGATGGTGTGATGCTCATCGACTTGCAAGTCGCCACGACAGCGGATGGTCAAATCCACGCCGGCGTGTTTGGCAATTTGTTCGAGCATGTGGTCGTAGAAGCCTAAGCCTGTTTCAATGTCTGCCACGCCTGTACCATCGAGATTGAGCCCGATTTTGATTTTCGTTTCTTTGGTGTTTCGCTCCACCGTGGCGGTGCGTTCAGGCGAAGCCACGTGTCGATAAATCTCGTCCCAATCGGAAGTGATTAGGCTACACGTGTCGGTCAAACCCTCTTGCGCCAATTCCTTTTCAGCCGAACCATCATTGATGAAGATACCCTTCGCTCCGAGATTCCTTGCCAACTTCATGTCGGTGAGTCGGTCGCCTAGCACAAAGCTATTCGCGAGGTCATACTTCTCCGCATCGAAATAATCTTTCAGCATACCCACGCCCGGTTTGCGGTTTGGGTGATTATCAGCTGGGAAATGCTCATCAATGTGAATGGCATCAAAGCGCACGCCTTCGTTTTCAAAGGCTTTGAGGATGAAGTTATGTGCCGTCCAGAACGTTTCTTCGGGGAAACTGTCTGTTCCCAAACCATCTTGATTGGTCACCATCACCAATTCATAGTCTAAGTTTGAAGCAATCAGCCCCATGTTCTTAAACACTTTAGGCAGAAACTCCACCTTGTCGAGTGCGTCCACCTGTTCATCGGCTGGCTCTTTGTTGAGCGTGCCGTCGCGGTCTATAAATAGTATTCGTTTCATTCTTTTTAGCTTGGCTTTGCGCGTGAACTTCGTTGCAGATAAGCGCAAAGCATGGCAGCAAAGCTCAAGCGCAGAGCATAGCCAGTTTCTCCATCAACATTAAATTCTCATAAGGCGAGCCGATGGTGATGCGTAGGCAATCATCACAAAGCAGCACCTTCGAGCGGCTGCGCACCACCACGCCTTCTTCCAAAAGATAATTATAAATCCCTGTGGCATCGTGCATCTTCACCAAGAGGAAATTGGCATCGGAAGGATAGACCTGCTGCACGAAAGGCAAAGTTACTAAGCTTTCTGCCAACTTCACTCGTTCTTCGAGCAGTTGCGCCACCCACTCCTTGAATTGCTCTTTGTCTTGCAGCAGCTCCTTTGCTTTCGCTTGGGTGAGTATATTAATATTGTATGGGTATTTGATTTTATTCAGCACCGAAATAATTTCTTCGGAAGCAAACGCCATGCCTAGCCGAATGCCTGCCATGCCCCACGCCTTCGAGAAGGTTTGCAGGATAACCAGATTCGGAAACTCTTTCAGTCGAGGCAAGAACGTGGCTTCGGAAGCAAAGTCGATGTAAGCCTCATCGAGCACCACCAAACCTTGAAAGCTAGCAAGCAGTTTGCTGATTTCTTCGGAATCAAGCAAGTTGGCTGTCGGATTGTTGGGCGAACAAAGGAACATCAGTTTGGTGTGTTCATCGGCAGCGGTCATCATGCTTTCAGCTGAAAACTGAAAATCGGCATCGAGCTGCACCTTGCGCACCTCCACTTGATTAATGTCGGCTGCCACCTGATACATTCCATAGGTTGGCGCAATGCTCACCACATTATCCACCGCTGGATTGCAGAATGCCCGAAAGAGCAAGTCGATAGCCTCATCGCTTCCATTGCCGAGGAAGATTTGCGGCACTTCGCAGCCTTTCAGCTGAGCAATGTCGGCTTTCAAGTCGAGTTGCAAAGGGTCGGGATAACGATTGTATGGTTCGTTATACGGGTTCTCGTTGGCATCGAGGAAAACCATCGCTTCCCCCGAAAACTCATCGCGCGCTGAGGAATAAGCGGCGAGGTCTTTTATGTTTTGACGTAGTAAATGTTGCATAGCTAAGCCCCCTCCAACTCCCCCGAGGGGGAGGGTAAAACCAAAGCCCCTCCCATCCTCCCCAAGGGGAGGGGTAAAGGCACTGGGTTGTTAATTAATTTGTTTATAAATCTAATATCTATCATTCTTCTGCCTGATTGCGCCCTCCCCCTCGGGGGAGTTGGAGGGGGCTAGAGTTCTGTTTGACTTCTCCTCATACTCACCGCATTCTTATGCGCAAACAGCTCTTCGGCTTCTGCCATCAATTCGATGGTTTCGCCTAGACTATTAATGCCCTCTTTGGTAATTTCTTGGAAGGTAATCTTTTTGCAGAAACTATCGAGATTGACACCGCTATATGCGCGCGACCAGCCATTAGTGGGCAGCGTGTGGTTCGTGCCTGAAGCATAATCGCCCGCACTTTCAGGCGTGTAGTTGCCCAAGAAGACCGAACCAGCATTGGTTATCTTATCAGCTATCTGCGTGTAGTTCTTCATCGAGATAATCAGATGTTCAGGCGCATACTCATTAATAATGTTAATCATTTCTTGCTCGGTTTCAAGCACAATCCCTACACTATTTTCGAGTGCTTTCATGGCTATCTCTTTTCGAGGAAGCTCTTTGAGCTGCACCTGCACTTCCGCCCACACCGCTTTCACCACCTCATCGGAATTGCTCACCAGCACCACTTGCGAATCGGGTCCATGCTCCGCTTGCGAAAGCAAGTCGGATGCCACGAAGGCAGGCACTGCCGATTCGTCAGCCATCACCGCCACTTCCGACGGACCAGCAGGCATGTCGATAGCCACCTCACGAGCTGCCATGAGCTGCTTTGCCGCCATGACATACTGATTGCCGGGACCAAATATCTTATAGACCTTCGGCACTGATTCTGTGCCATATGCCATTGCTCCGATGGCTTGCACACCGCCAAGTTTGAAGATTTTATCCACACCGCAAAGCTTCGCCGCAAAGAGAATCGCAGGGTGCACCTTGCCCTCTTTATTGGGTGGCGTGCAAAGTACGATTTCCGAACAACCAGCAATCTTGGCTGGCAAAGCCAACATCAGCACGGTGGAAAACAAAGGTGCAGAACCACCCGGCACATACAGTCCAACCTTGTCGATAGCCACCGAACGGTGCCAACATTTCACACCGGGCGTGGTTTCCACCTTATAGACATCACGCCTTTGCGAAGAATGGAACTTCAAGATATTGCCTGCCGCCCGCTCAATGGCGGTCTTCAATTCAGGCGCAATCAGCTCTTCGGCTTCTTCCAATTCCGCTTCACTCGCATGGAAATCATCAAGTCGAATGCCATCAAACTGCTCGGTGTATTTCTGCAAAACAGCATCGCCACCGGCCTTGATTTCAGCTAGAATGCCCGCCACCTTATCTGATAAAGCGGTGGGGTCGAACTCCGGACGAGCGAGAAGCTCTGCCCATTGCTCTGGTTTGGTGTTAGAGTATAGTTTCATTTTTTTAAAGTGCGAAGTTCCTAAGTGCGAAGTGCGAAGTTCCTGAGTGCTTGGTTGCAGCTGTTGCGAAGCCACTTCGCACTCAGCACTTCGCACTCAGTCACTCAAAACTAAATAATCATTTTCTCAATCGGCAGCACAATAATATTTTGTGCGCCAGCTTCTTTGAGTTTGCCGATGCAGCTCCAAAACGATTTATCATCAATCACCGATTGCACCGAGCACCAGCCTTCTTCGGCTAGGGGCGTTACGGTGGGACTTTTCATGCCGGGCAGAATATCCGAAATCTCCGCCAGCTTTTCACGCTCCACATTGAGCATGATATATTTCTTGCCTTCAGCACGCTGCACAGCTTCGATTCTGAAAATAAACTCATCGAGTATCGCCTGTTTCTCTGCCGCCAAATCGGGCGTGGCAATCAATAGGGCTTCCGACTGCGTAATGACTTCTACCTCTTTCAAGCCATTGCTTACTAAGGTTGAACCCGAACTGACAATATCGAAAATCGCATCAGCCAAATTAATGCCCGGCGCAATCTCCACCGAGCCGGTAATCACATGAATGCTCGCTTTGATGCCGTTCGCATCGAGCCAATCTTGCAGAATCACCGGATAGGACGTGGCAATCTTCTTGCCGTTGAAATAGCTCACACCATCATATTGCTCCGACTTCGGAATGGCGAGCGAAAGCCGACATTTACTAAACCCAAGCCGCTTCACAATGTTCACTTTCATTTTCTTTTCCAGCACCTCATTTTCGCCCACCACGCCCACATCAGCCACGCCATCAGCCACCGCCTGCGGAATGTCATCATCACGCAGATAGAGGGCTTCCATCGGAAAGTTCCTCGATTCGGCAAGCAATTTGCGTTTCCCACTATCGGAAAACTTAATGCCTGCCTCACTGATTAGATTCATCGAATCATCAAACAAACGACCTTTCGTCTGCACTGCAATTCTAAGTTTCATACATATATATTTTAACAAAAAAGGCTCACCATATTTGGTAAGCCTCTTTATTGGATTAATATCGTTGATTAATTACGAACATAACACCATCGCCCACCTAAAAACTAGATTGATAATGATGATGACCGATATGTCCGAGAATAAATAACATGTCTTTTTTATTTTGATAAGGCAATGTTAGCAATAATTTTCTACACAGACAAGAAATCTGCAGAAAGATTATATCAATTACCCCATAATTTACTAAAAAATTAGATGTATTGCCGAGTTGAAAAAGAAAACGAGCCCCTATGATTATAACATTTTTGCTACCTTTGCAGAAAATAGAAAACTATAAAAATAAAATACAATGGAAGAAGTAGATTTCATTCTCGACGTATGTAGAGAGAAAATGGAAGGCGCTCTCTCTCACCTAGAGACCGAGCTAGTGCACATCAGAGCTGGCAAAGCATCGCCACACATGATTTCAGGGGTAGTTGTGGATTACTATGGCAGCATGACTCCCATCACGCAAGTGGCAAACGTAACTGCACCCGATGCACGCACCATTGCCATTCAGCCTTGGGAAAAACAACTTATCCCTGAGATTGAAAAAGCAATCATCAATTCAAACCTAGGTTTCAACCCTGAAAATAATGGCGAGATTGTGCGCATCACAGTGCCTGTGCTCACCGAAGAGCGACGCAAAGGGCTAGCCAAACAAGCAAGTGCCGAAGCTGAAAACGCCAAAGTAGGTATTCGAAATGCGCGCAAAGAAGCTAACGACGGCTTTAAAAAGCTCTTGAAAGAAGGTCTTTCGGAAGACAACCAGAAAGATGCCGAAGCCACCGTGCAAACAATGACCAACAACTATTCAAAGAAAGTGGAAGAAATGTTGGCACAAAAGAACGACGATATTTTCAAAATTTAGAAAGTCTTGGAGAAACCCCATAAAAAAAGGATGCCCGATGGGCATCCTTTTTTTATGGGGAAATTAAGCAGATTAGAAGAATCTCACACGATTATCTTCAACTTCTACTTTATCTTTCAACTCGTCAAACACACCATAGTTTAAACGATAGGCATAGGTAGAGTTCAAACGGATTTGCTCTTCACCCACCTGAGTGCTAGCTGATGCAGCAGCTTTAGACACCGACGCATTTTTCAATACATACACACCATTCTTACCCGCGATAGGTTTCGAGACTATTCCTTCAGCCAATGCCACCGCAGTGCCTTGCACTGCTGGCTCGAAACCTAGTGAACCTGCTGAATAGTCAGCAAAAGAAATACCTTCAACCGAAGAAACCGAAGAACCAGCCTTCGAAGCAATTGCATTCAAATCCGTACCTGAGATGCCCGCAGATAGTTGAGCTGCTTTTTTGTCTTTCGCTAATTCTCTTTTAATTGAAGGACTCACTTCTGCTACGTCAGCATGACCTTTTTCTTGAATGCCAGCCAAACGAGCCAACACAAAGTTATCACCAAATTTGAAGATTGATGTACCTTGATAATCAGTCAAGAACTCGTTTACACTTTCCGCACTAAATGCAGCTCTCACCACCGAGCGAGAATCCTCTAGCCCTGCCACCGACACTTGCTCTTCGGTAAGCGAAGCACGACGGGTGTTCAAGCCCATTTCTTTCACTTCATCATTGTAAGCGTCAATTTTTGTAAGCGTTGCCAATTTACTAGCTTTAGCATAAACCGCATCTTCGGTTTGCGCACTAGGCTCAATATTGCGTTGCAATTCTGCCAAACGCACCTGCTCCACTGCTTTGCCCTTAGCCGTTGGCTGAATGATGTGCACTCCGTATTGCGAAGTAATCACATACACCTTATTGACCTCCCCATTGAAAGCTGCTTCCTCAAAAGGTTTCACCATTTGGTTTCTTTTAAACCAACCCACTTCACCTCCTGCCACTGCCGATACTTGATCTTCAGAATATTTCGAAGCTAAATCTTCAAACTTATCTTTTCTAGTTTCGATAAGCGTTTTCAAGCTATCCGCAAGTGCGTTAGCCGCTTCAAGACTACCCAATGTTTGTGGGTTAATCAAGATATGACGAGCTTCCACAGAATCTGGAAGCATTTTTCGATCGTCAATCTTTGTCAAAACATAAGCATTACCACTCTTATATGGACCAAAAACATCACCTACATTTCCAGAGAATGCAAACTCACGAATTGCTTCTTCCACATCAGCTTCTTTCGCATAGCTATCTTCGAAAGAAAGGTCAGAATTGATATTTACAAATTGGCGATTATCGCTAGCTGTAGCAAATTCATCACGAATATCTTGTATCCACGCTAAAGTTTCTTTTTCATCAGCATCTGTCGCCTTAATGGGCAGCATCACATATTCAATAGTGCGTGAAGACTCCCGAGCATACTCTTCTAGGTGAGCATTATAATATGCCTTGATTTCTGAACTTGAGATAGCTATCGTGCTGTCTGCAATACTTGTGTAAGGCAATTTCACATAGTCGAAATTCACCAGCGTATTTTTATCTGCCAAACTATTTTGCGCTTCTAGCGAAGTGGCATATAGTCCTTTTCCGATCAAGGTGTTGTATTTACTCACCAAACGCTCACGCTTGATTTGACTTTCCAAATACGCCCAATAGATATATTGCTGTTGATTGACCTGACCTGCATTTACTGCACGAAGGAATTCCATAATAGCCGAACGGCTAAACTGCCCTGTCTGCGGGTCGGTAAACATTTGCTGAATATACGGATGAAGATGCGAACCTTGCACCATGTCGAAAAGCTCAGCGGGAGTTACTGCCAATCCGATCTCAGCACATGCTGGTTCCAAAATCATTGCATATTCATAAGCGCTCCATGCCTCATTGCGCACTTGAATCATTACTTGCTCATTGAGCTGCATGCTTCCTGAGTTCATTTTATACACTTCGGTGACTTCATCTACTTTGCGCTGAAAGTCAATGATACTAATTTTTTCACCATCAATTACACCCACCACTTGGGCATCGCCGCCAAAAGCGCCTGAACGGAACGCATCGCCAAGTAGGAACGCTGCCAAAGCAACGAAAATAATACCTACCAACAAGCCTCCGTGATTTCTAATTTTCTGTAGAGTTGCCATTAATTATTTATAGATTATTATTAGTTAGCAAAAAATTTATTTTCGGTGGGCGAAGATAAGAAATTATCTTCGTATTCCGCTAGCATCTAACCGAGTTTATTCTTTATTATCCTCAATTTGAAGTCTAACAAGCTCAATCCGGTTGTCTGAAGCCTTTAAAATCGTAAATTTATAGTTTTTGATTTGGATTTGCGTGTCAACCGATGGAATACTTTCATGGTGAAAAAGAATGAATCCTGCCAAAGTTTCATAAGCCTCGTCTTGTGGGAAATGGAGCTTATATTTATCCTCTAGCGCATCGAGCTCAATGCGTGCCGAGAAGATGTATTCCGTTTCCGAGATACATTCTTCCACAAAATCATTGGTATCGTGTTCGTCTTCTATTTCTCCGAATATTTCTTCTAAAATATCTTCAATCGTAACCATCCCTGCTGTACCTCCAAATTCATCCACCACCACTGCAATGCTCAAGCTCTGCTGAATAAACTTGCTTAACAAGCGGCTCGCCGGCATGCTTTCTGGAACAATCAGAATCTTTTTCATCTGTTGGCGCAATGACTCGGGATGGGTAAACATCACCGAATGATGAATATACCCCACGATGTTGTCGATATTATCCTCATAAAATAAGATGCGAGAATAACCACTTTCAATAAAAAGCTCTTTTAGTTCATCAAGCGAAGCGCTCACTTCAAGCGCCACAATCTCGGTGCGTGGCACCATTGTTTCGCGAAGCTTTATCTTAGAAAAATCCAGCGCATTGCGAAAAAGTTTAATCTCATTATCCAGCTTTTCATCATCCACATCATGCACACCTTCTTGCTCATTGACAAAGTGGTCTAAATCAACCCGACTAAACACCGCTTTGTCCGACTCTTCATCACCCCCCTTAAAGACTGTCTTTAAGAGTAGATTAGAAAACCCCATGGTTATTTTTGTGATCGGAAAAAAGATGATATATGACAAGAATAAAGGAAGTGCAAAGAAACTCAATGCGCCATTGGGGTTAATCCTGAAAATGGTTTTCGGCAAAAATTCGGCTGTAAAAAGAATAATTAGCGTCGAAACAATGGTTTGAATTAATAGAAGAACACCTGAATTAACAATGAATTGCGAAAGGTAAGGCTCGAGCACATTAGCAAAGGCGATACCATAAATCACGAGTGCAATGTTATTTCCCACGAGCATCGTGGCAATAAATTGCCCAGGGTGATTAGAAAAGATAGAAACGATGCTCGCCGAAAGCGAATCATTCTTTTTATCTAGCTCCATGCGCATTTTATTCGCCGACACGAAAGCAATCTCCATGCCTGAGAAAAAAGCAGAAGCCAAAATCATCAATACTATTAATAGATAGTCCGACCCCATACTATTGATTATCTAGATCTAAATAAACCACTCCCGTAGGCTTTTCTATTTCCCAATTTTCCATGGCTTGATCCGACTCAAAGCCAATGCCATAAATTATTTGATCGAGTCGCACAATTTGCACATGCTTCTCCGAATAAATCCGTCCTTTTTTTTCATCCCAAAAGAGCTCCTCGGTTTTCAAGGAATCGCCATCGGCGTTTATCGCCACTACATTACCCTTTGCCACCCATAAAGACTCCTTCTCCATATGGCGAGCATAATCGGCTGTGAGTTGCGTTGATACCAACGAATCAACATCTATTTTTTCCACATGCACCCCCTTGGGAAATTCCAAATATTCTTGAAAGCTCAACACCTCTGGAGCATTCAATCGGAAACGAACCAATGCCGAATCGGAATAGAGCATTGTGTAGGTATTTGCCGACATGCTCGGAATCTCTTCCCCTTCGATATACTCTTCAATTTCCTCCTTCGTATTGGCTTTACACGAAAACAAAAGCATTACAGCACCTCCGAGGAGGACTGTAATGCTTAAATATTTTGGAAATTTGTATGTGAAATTACTTAACACGTACTTTGGTTGTTTCATTAATCCATCCACCCACGGTGTATGATTGCCCCACTTGCAGACCTTGGAAGAACATGGTTTCTTTATCAGGATAATGAGGGGTGTAAGTAGCCACTTTTTGATTAGCTTCTTGCGCCACGTCTGGTTCTACTTGTTTTGCTTTGTTGTAGCAATCCACAGCTACCCAATACACAGTTGAGCGTTTAAATCCATCATCACTATATGATTTTGCTCCCTGCGCATACACATCGCCAAGCAAAATATACGAACGACCAGATTTAGGGTCATTAGCAATAGATTGTTTCACTAGATTTTTAGCTTGAGGGAAATCATGTTCTTTTGCAAAAGTGAAGTAAGCCAATTCGTAATAATATTTAGCGAGCAATTCTTTGTCGGTTTCTCCGTCAATCGCTTTTTTGTAATATTCTTTCGCTTGGTCGATTTCATTGCGTTTCACAAATAAGCGAGCCATGTTGAAGGCAGCCTCTGCCGATGGGTTCATCTCATACATTGCTTCAGCAGCATTGGCATACAATTCACCTTCAGTACAGTTTTGGCGGTCGAGCGCACGAAGCATTTTTTTCAAGGCTTCTTCATCCGATTTGATGTTGTCAAATTTAGGCTCATAGTATGACAATAAAGCATCGCAATCAGCAGCCCCCGAAGATTGGAAAGATTTATCTACTTCTTCTTTAGTAGCAATCATTTGCTCATTGTCAGCTTCGATTGCAAGATTACTATCTACAATAGCTGTTATTTTACCGTAGTTTGCCACCACGTCTTCTTTAGGAAGTTCTCCTTGGCGGAATAGACTTCTGCTAACGCCCATATACAACACCAAAACCGCAGGTTCTGTTTGCTCGCCATTCAAGTCAATAGCTTTGCCTAATTTGTCATATGAATTTTTCAAGAAAGTCATACGCTCGGCATCGCTCATTGTCTGATTAGCAAAAGCGTTGAAGTGGTCGGTTGCTTCGCGACCACGCACAAAACCCTCGTTGCCATAGATGTTGATCCGTTGAGTATAGATTTGCGACATGGTATCAACATAAGCGTGAATATCTTTCATGGAAGTTGCCTTAGTCAAAAGTTGCTTATAGATATTCACTCCATGAATATAGATATTCAAAGAAGATTTTGGGTAGCGAGCATACACATTTTTCCAGTGCTTCAAGGCTGTGGTATAATTGCTTTGTTTTAGCGCTTGCTCATAGAGGGTCAATTCTTCCATGTATTTTGTTTCTTGAGCAGCTACCAACTCGGCTTGCGTGCGATTATCCACCACAAAACCTCCTGCACTGATTTCTGGCAGAGGACTATCGTCCACACTAAAGCGCACAGGGCTTTTTTCGCTACCATCCAAATCTAGTTTAGATGATTTCCCAGTAACCAAATCTGTAAATCGAATATATTTACATTTATCGTCAAGCGTAATGGTGTATTTACCTTCGTGATCTGAATATGTTGACGTTCCTTTGTGTGCCGACACTTCCACACCTGGCTTTGGAGTTCCTGCTTCATACACTACTCCTGAGATTTCTTTTTGCGCCCATGCTGTGATTACACTAAACACAAGCATCATCATGGTCAATAGACTTGTCTTTGAAAAAATAGACTTCATTTTCTTAATATTTCGGTTTTTACTATACGTTTAAATTGAGCTTTCAATTGGCTAGCAAATGTACGGTTATCCTTTGACGCTCGCTAGTATCTAGTGATAAAAAAACATAATGAATTTTCAACTATTAACACAAGGAGAGTGCAACTTGTTGTAGTCCAATGAATATTAGCTCACTTTCAACGGTTAAATTTTCCGTTAATTTGTCTGACAATAGCTGCGCATCTCCACCTGTTAGCACCACATGGAGCGACGGAAACTGCTTTTGAGCACTCCTAATATAGCCCTGCAACTCATTGATCACCCCCTGTTGCACCCCTGCTCGAATGGCAGACTCGGTATTTTTTCCTATTGGCTCGAAATTAGGCTGAGCATTCACTAAGGGCAGTTTGTCGGTGTAGTCATGTAGCGATTGATAGCGCAGGCGAATGCCGGGAGCGATATTGCCCCCTAGAAACTCCCCGCTGGCACTCACATAGTCAATAGTTATTGCTGTGCCAGCATCAATAATCAACAGGGGGACATTCTGATATAGCGCATTTGCCCCGACAGCAGCCACCACTCGATCCATGCCGAGTGTTTCAGGGGTGGCATAATTAATTTTCAGGGGTAAATCTAGTGTGTGTGCCACACGCACATACTTAAAGCGAGCCGATAAATACTCCTCCAATCGCTCAGAAAGCGTGCGCACGCTGCAAATCACCACCGTGTCAAACTGCTTGCCTTTGGCGAGCAATGACTCGATATAGCACTCGTTGAAAATAACGGTAAATCCCTTTTCAACAATGCCATGCTCATCAGCCAACGCCCACTTGCAAAGTGTATTGCCTATATCTATGAGTAAGTTCATAATTCGATTCGCTGACTGATGTCCAATGCCCTCACCGAGTGAGTGAGCGCGCCCACCGAGATGAAGTCCACTCCTGTGGCTGCCACTTCTGCCAAGCGTTCCAAGTTCATATTGCCTGAGGCTTCAGTCTTCGCCCTAGCAGCAATACACTTCACAGCTTCCGCCATGTCGGCATTGCTCATATTGTCGAGCATAATAATATCAGCTCCAGCCTGCACAGCCTCCTCCACTTGCTCGATATTAGTCGTCTCCACCTCGATTTTAATCTCACTCGACACTTTAGCTCTGATTTCTTGCACCGCTTGAGTAATTCCTCCAGCAATATCAATGTGGTTATCCTTAATCATCACCATGTCATATAGTCCGATGCGGTGATTCGTGCCGCCGCCCATCTTCACCGCATACTTATCGAGCAAGCGATAAGCGGGCAAAGTTTTTCGTGTGTCGAGAATTTGGGTTGAAGTATGAGCGATTGTATCCACATATTTTCGGGTTTCGGTGGCAATGCCCGATAGGCGTTGCACAAAATTCAGCGCAATGCGCTCTGCCGAAAGGATTGCCCGGTAAGATGCACTAAACCGCACCACGACATCACCCTTTTTCACAGCGTCTCCATCTTGCACCAAGGGCATCCATTGCAAGTTTGAATCCAATCGAAGAAATGCCATTTCCGCCAATTGCAATCCAGCCACCACACCATCTTCTTTGGCTCGCCAGAAAGCTTCACGCACTTCTGATTGCGCAATAAGATTGTCGGTTGTGATATCTCCCGATGCCACATCTTCCTCAAGTGCCAAGTCGAGCAAGTGAATTGCCGATTGTATTGTTTTTTCGTCCATCATTTTCGTAGGGGTGTATATTGTACGTCTTTATTTTTCTCAAACACGATGTGCTTTTTCCAGTCGGGATGTTCCTTGCGGAAGTCCTCACGAATGTGTCCGCCCCGACTTTCCTCACGAAGCAAGGCAGCTTTTGCAATCAAAGCACACACATCGGCTATTTGCCACGCTTTAATAAAGTTATAGTCGTGCAAATCTGTCTTTTTGATTTCTGTCTTGATGCGCTCAATTTGCTCGCAAGCCGCTTTCAACTGTTCTGCATCGCGCACGATGCCCACATTCGACGACATGATTTCTGCCAATTCGTTTTTGAAAGTCAAGAAAGCATCTTCATTCTCTGCATGGTTGGTTACTAATTCCAACCCTCGCACATCAATTTCTTTTCGCTGACGACTGCCTGCCAAATTGCCTGCTCGCTTACCAAACACCAAGCATTCCAAAAGCGAATTGCTCGCCAGTCGGTTTGCGCCCATCACGCCTGTTGAAGCCAATTCACCACAAGCAAACAGACCCGAAATATTCGTTTCGCCATTCAAATCTGTCTTCACTCCGCCCACCATGTAGTGTGCCGCTGGAGCTACGGGCAGCAAATCTTTGGTCATGTCATAGCCAAATTCTTGCAGCTTCTGATAGATATTGGTGAATCTATTTCGTATTTTCTCGGCATCGAGATGCCTCAAACTCAAATACACATGTGTACTTTGCGTCTTCCTCATCTGCTGATAAATCGAAAATGCCACCACATCGCGCGGAGCAAGCTCAGCCAACGGATGAATTTCGGTCATAAACCGCTCGCCTTGCTCATTGAGCAACCAAGCTCCTTCACCCCGCACCGCTTCGCTAATTAAGAAAGCATCTTGATTTTCCAATGCCAATGCCGAAGGGTGAAACTGCACAAATTCCAAATCCTCCACTCGTGCGCCAGCACTAAATGCCAATGCCACGCCATCGCCTGTGGCGGTGTGCGGATTGGTGGTGCGAGTGAAAATGCGCGACAATCCGCCTGTGGCTAGAATTGTCGATGTGGACTTGATGCAAATGTTTTGAGCCGTTTGAAAGCACAGCGCACGCACGCCTACGCAAGATTTATCTTGCAGCAGCAACTGCGTAACTGCCATATATTCAAAAGAAGAGATACTCTCCTGTTTCTTCACCAAATCGAGCATAAATAGGGTAAGATATTTTCCTGTGGCATCGCCATCAGCGTGCAAAATGCGCCGCTTGCTGTGCCCCCCTTCTAGTCCGAGTGTGATTTCGCCTGCTTCGTTTTTGTCGAATTGCATGCCCAAGTCAATCACTTCACGAATGCAAAGCATTCCTTCACGCACCAAGATATCTACCGCATCTTGCTCACACAATCCTCGCCCTGCCACATGCGTGTCGTGGGCGTGCGATTCGGGTGAATCATCTGAAGAGTAAACAGCAGCAATCCCCCCTTGTGCATAATAGGAATTACTCACATCAAGGTTCGACTTCGTGACCAACGCCACTTTTCCGTGTTGTGCTGCATGATAGGCGGCTGTCAAGCCTGCCAAACCACTACCCACAACGATGGTATCAAAAGTATATTCTAGCATTACATTTTTAGCGCAAATGCTTTTATGTTTTTAGGAATAAGCACACAATAGGCGCACCATTCCCATTTCCCTTTTTACTTGCGTTCGGCAAAGTTAAGAAAAGCCACAAAAAAAACGACCTCTTTTGGAGGTCGTTATTCATTACAACTCGATTTCTGCCGAAATCTTATCGGCTATTGCTTGCATTTCTGCTGGCTCGAGCTTAATCTTCGTGCTGAAGTTGAGCAAATCGGCTTCCGTTTGCATCGGCACAAGATGAATGTGTGCATGCGGCACTTCCATGCCAAGCACCATCACCCCCACTCGCTGACAAGGGATGGCTTTCTTCACTCCTGCTGCCACTTTCTTGGCAAAATGCTGCAAGCGCAGATAATAACCATCCTCTAAGTCGAAGAGATAATCCACCTCTTGCTTAGGAATCACCAGCACATGACCTTTCACAGTGGGAAAGGCATCGAGAAAAGCGAGAAAATCGCCCGTCTCTGCCACTTTATAAGACGGAATTTCACCGTTTACTATTCTTGTAAAAATACTTGCCATGTTTTTAGGGGTTAGTTGGAGGGGGCTTTAAATAGAAATATCCATTATTTCAAATTGCATCACTCCAGCAGGTGCTTGCACATCCACCACATCGCCCACACGCTTGCCCACCAAGGCTTTTGCGATTGGGGTGTCAATCGAAATCTTGCCTTCCTTGAGGTTTGCCTCATGTTCTGACACGATAGTATATACCATCGCCTTGTTCATCTTCAGGTTTTTAATGGTTACCTTGTTTAGTATCTGCACCGTTTCGGTGTCAATCTTCGATTCATCAATGATGCGCACATTGGCAATCTTATCTCTAAGCACTGCAATCTTTGCTTCGAGCATGCCTTGAGCATCTTTAGCAGCATCATATTCGGCATTCTCCGAAATATCTCCTTTTTCAATAGCCTCACCAATCTGCTTTGAGATTGCAGGGCGTTCCACATTAGTCAATTGATCGAGCTCAGCTCTGAGCTTGTCTAATCCTTGTTGCGTTACGTAAGTTATCTTCGACATCTTAAATTAATTTTAGTTCGTTGTAATTTGTTTATTTCTAAGTTTAATGATACACATATAAATAAAAAAGAATCCCTCGCGAAAGGAACTCTTTTGTCATGACAAAGGTAATTAAAAATTACCTCTTCTGAAAGACTCCCTAAAGAGACTTTCTATTTTAAATCTCTTCTAATTAATCCGCTAAATATTTGGGGTTCATAATTTCAGCATAAACCACTGCTTTTCTCAAGTCGAAGCTCGCCCCGATTGGCTCAAGCACTTCCACCTGCACGGGCACACCCGCATGCTTGGGTGTTTTTTGCTCCTCCTTCATCGGTTTTATTTCAGTTGCCACCTTGGCAGCCTTGGGCTTCTTGGGCGGTGCTGATTGATAATAATTCTGCTCAACCACTGGCTCAACATTCTCCGCCGAGCGGAAATCCCACACCGAAGGTTGCTGCTCCACCTCCGCAGGTTCGCTTGCCGATTGATTATCACCAAACAAGTCCTGAAGAATCGACTCTAAGCCTCCTCGCTTCTCTTTGCCTCGCTTCTTTCTAGCCAATAGACTAAAAATTGCAGCAATAATCAGAAAAATAATACTCTCCATACTTTCTTTTTTTGGCAACTCACAAAATAAATGCGTAAAATTGCATTCGATTACTCGTAACAAATATAAGACATTATGCCCGACTTTCGCAAGACATTTCAAAATTTAATAATTCTTTGCGCTATTCTACTCTCCGCCTGCACCGAAAATTTCGTTTCTTCGGTGCCTGACACAAGCTTTGAGTTTTCTATCAACTTAAACATCTATAATAGCCTTTTGGTTTCTGGCGAAGCTGTTTATTTTCCTTCGGGCGGATACAGCGGCGTATGGGTCATCAATAGCCCAATGCTCGTGGACTCCAAGAATCCCTACATTGCCTTTGACGCTTGCTGCCCCCATGAAGCCTCCCGAAACATTCGCATATCCAACAAAGATGGATATGCCCAATGCGACAGCTGCCTCACCATGTATAACTGGCTGATTGATGGCTCTACGCTAGCTGGCGACTCGCTAGGCGGACTCGGCACCGAGCCTCTCCGCCCCTACTCCGTTTCAAAAGCAGGCTCTATGCTGACGGTGTTTAATTAATGTAAAATGGAGAAGGGAGAAGGGGGCTGCGCGATTAATTTTAAATTTCCCATGATTGAAATTTCCCCATGATTGAAATCATGGGCTAACAATGTGTCGTGCCGATGGCACTGTGCAAACACGACTCCCTCTCAATTCTCAATTCTCAATTCTCAATTCTCAATTCTCAATTCTCAATTCTCAATTCTCAATTCTCAATTCTCAATTCCAACGGGCTTTCCCATTTTTGCGCTTCGCTTTCGAGATATGCTTTGAAATTTGTCATTTCTTTCCACTTTGCATCTTCCAACCCCCACACTGCTGAGAAATAATGGCGTGCAGGCACATCGTTGGTTATTCTTTGCGCTACATAGTAAGTGTCAGAAATCACATTGCTGAATCCTTTTTCAGGCACCGTTTTATAGGCTAATCCTTCGCCTTTGTGATAGTAATTTTCTTTTGTCGCCTCGCCGATATGGGTTACCTCCGCTGACTTCAATATTACCGCCATGCCGAGTT
>JBKECD010000068.1:0-12838 GCA_047974225.1 Mangrovibacterium sp. | reverse complement strand
TCCGCAGGGCAATCAGCCGATAGGCGGACAACGCCGATTAGGCGTGTCGTAGAGACGCATTGCATGCGTCTCGGTGGGTGTTACGCCATTCGGCATTTATCGCAGGGTTGGAATAATTCCGCAGGGCAATCAGCCGATAGGCGGACAACGCCGATTAGGCGTATCGTAGAGACGCATTGCATGCGTCTCGGTGAGTGTGTGTTTTAATGGAGACGCATGCGGCATTTATCCCTGGGGTTGCCCCATTCGTAATTCGTAATTGCTAATTCGTAATTGATTCCCGCCACGTATGGTATTTGCGGGTCTCGATGCGCTCGCTCATGAGCTCTTTATATTCCGCTTCATCGCAGCTGAAAATGTGTTGGCGGCTGAATTTCCGCAGACTGGCATCGCTGATGCTGGTCATCACCACCGGGAAGGGATATGCCTTGTGGGCAATGGTGGAAACCTCGCACTTGGGGAACAGTTGGCTCAGCATATAAGCCGAATGCTCAAAGGCTACCCAATAGCCACCGGTGCTATACAAGCAGATTCGCCCCTCACTCATCCGCTCCTTGCGGACTATCTTCGGGAGCTGCGTGTCGATTAATTGCAATATCTGCATTTTAGGAGTTGTTAGTTGTTAGTTATTAGTTATTAGTTGTTAGTTATTAGTTGTTAGTTATTAGTTGTTAGTTATTTGTTTGTTATTAGTTGGCTGCGCCATTAATCACCGTTAGGTCAACTCATAACTCATAACTCATAACTCATAATTCATAATTCATAACTCAAATAAATTCAATCATCTCCGGTTCTACTTCCACGCCGACGGCGAAGAAGTTGGGGAGTTCCACGAGGAGGCGTTTCACTTTTGAACCTCTGACGGTGATTAAGCCGCCCTCATAGCCATCGAGCGCCCCGCCAATGATGCGTATTTTGCGTTTATACATCTCGGGGGTGATTTCCTCGGGGCGGTAGTATTTCTGGTCGTCGGTGGAATTGACCGCATGCACAAAGCGTTGCATGTCGGCAGCGTCCACAGTCATCGGGTTGCGATAGCCTGCACCTTTTTTGAATATATATTGCGTGGTGGGCGTTTTCTTCAGTAGGGGGTCGATGACCGCTTGCGAGGAATGCACAAAAAGCAAATCGGGCATTAAAGGCACTCGCTTACGTGTTTTTTTCCCGCCTTGGGTACTCACACTCCACTCCATGGGGGTGAATACTTCTATCTCTTTTTCGGCAAACTCTTGGTAGGCACGCACTTTAGCGTTCGACCGCTTGAGGTCGCGCATCACATACCAGCAGACTTGATTTTGGATTTCCTTGGCTGTCATAGTTTTGAGTTTAGGGCGCTCTTCTATTCCTGCAAGATTGCGTTTGGTCTTGCAATCAAGCAGTTATAAATTTTTTCCGTGAAAGCTCGGGGAAATACCCCATGTTTGTATCTCTTCTTTTTTTCATCAAAAATGATGCTGCAAAAGCTTGTTTTGGCAAGCCAAATTCGACATATCTCTTCGTAAGAGAAGTACTCTGCGAGATAATGGATTGGCAGATAGCGGATAACGGAATTTCAAATAGGCAAAAAGCTAAACATTTCCCCTAAAAAACCCTGCTTTCCGTCATTTTTCTGCAAAAATGTTGAGCTTAGTTAAATGATAATTATCAGAAAATGTGCATCTTTGCACTTTCGGTACTTCTCTTACGAAGAGATGCACATTTTTTTTGCTCAGCAAATTGAAATAATCTCGCATGCCATCCGCCATATGCAAAGTATATGCAAGCGATATGCATTTCTAAATTTCCGTTAATTCCCTGCCCTGGCTCAGATTGTATCTAGCTTCCGAAGTCATTTCTCATCAAAAACACGAGCCATCTTGCAGCGTAGAAAGACTTGATCAGAGTCCGATTGATACTTTCCCATTCGTATGATTTCACATGTCAAAATAGTATTTCACTTTCTGATGTGCGAGATTTCACATATCAAAACAATATCCATCTTTCTTGCGCGCGGGATTTCACATGTGGAAATAGTATTTCACTTTCCAGCGCGCAAGATTTCACATATCGAAACAATATCTATCTTTCCACTCCGTTGGATAGGTAGATATTTTGTATATTTATGCAATCTCACCCAAAGGAAAGATAGATGTGCGGGTGCACTCGTCCCTTGTCGCCGAGAAGAAACATGGTCGCATGAAGTTTTCGCCCCTTCCGATGAAAAAGAAGGATAGTTAGCTAGGTTGATGAATGAAGTTCGGGGTGAAGAAGAGAGAGACAGGCTTTAGCAAAAAAACAATCTATCAAAGTAGAATTAGTTGTCCCCACGAACAAAAAGCTTTACTTTTGAGCTTGCTATTTCACTCAAAAGACATACCCATGAATAAATTTCCCTTCTTAATCCTCATCGCCGCTTTGTTGATGGCTTGCGGAGAAAAACACGCAACACTCGATTCACGCCCAAACATCTTGTTTATTTTGAGCGACGACCACACCTCACAGGCTTGGGGCATCTATGGTGGAGTCTTGAAAGATGTGGTGCACACGCCCAACATCACCCGACTAGCTAGTGAGGGTGTGGTGCTTAATAATTGCTTCTGCACCAATTCAATCTGTGCGCCAAGTCGTGCCGCAATTCTCACGGGGAGATACAGTCAGCATAATGGCGTTTACACCCTTGCCGATGTGCTTTCGCCCGACAGTGTGCATGTTGCTAAGGTGCTTCAGCAAGGGGGCTATCAGACGGCAATCATCGGCAAATGGCACTTGAAGTCGAAGCCTGCGGGGTTCGACTATTTCAACGTGCTCCCCGGGCAGGGGCGCTATTGGAACCCGATTTTGAAGAGCGAAGATAATTGGGAAGATGGCTATGCGGGAGGAAAAGAATATGAGGGTTTTTCGGCCGATGTCATTGCGGCATTGAGCATCGACTGGATGAAGCAGGCTGACAAAACAAAGCCTTTTATGCTGATGTGTCATTTCAAAGCCACGCATGAGCCTTTCGACTTCCCCGACCGCTTTGCGCATTTGCTCGATGGGGTGGAAATTCCTGAGCCTGAATCGCTGTTTGACCATGGGGCTGAAACAACTGGGCGAAGCTTTCCCGGGCAGGCGCTCGAATTGTTGCAAGAGCGATATCTCGAAAATACCGTCAATCCAAACTATTGGGCGCAGTATCCCGAATTGCCTTTTTCGGTGGAGGGGCTGAATGAGGAAGAGCAACGGCGGAAGACTTATCAGAAGCTAGTGAAAGATTTCATCCGCAGTGGTGCTGCCATTGATGATAATATCGGCAAGCTGCTCGACTATCTCGATGAGGCTGGAATTGCCGATAATACTGTTGTGATTTATACTGCCGACCAAGGGTATTTTCTCGGTGAACATGGTTTTTTCGACAAACGGCTGATTTATGAAGAGTCGCTTCGCATGCCTTTTGTGATTCGATATCCCCAGGAGTTGAAGGGCGGAACTCGTGTTGATGATATCGTCTTGAATGTGGATTTTGCTCCGCTACTTGCCGACTACGCGGAGCTGGAAATGCCTAGTGCGGTGGATGGGCATAGCTTCCGTGAAAACCTCAAAGGGAATACGCCTGCTCATTGGCGGAAATCAATGTATTATCGCTATTGGCAGCACCTCACAAGACGCCCAGCGCACTTCGGAATTAGAAACGAACGCTATAAATTGGCATTTTTCTATGGGCAGCCCTTGGGCATGCCCGGCACCGATAGCATCGCAACTGCTCCGGCGTGGGAGTTTTATGACCTGCGTGAAGACCCTCAGGAGCTGCGCAATGCTTATGCCGATGATGCTTATGCCGAGATTGTTGCGCAAATGAAAGCTGAGCTCACGCAATTGCGCAAGCAATGCGGCGATGAGGAAAGGTAAAAAGATTTACCTTTCAAATTTCATGCGCATGCCTTGGGTGGGCTTAAATTCGCCTAGCTGATAGCCTAGCTGTCCGTTCACCCACACGCATTCCACCTCGTGCGAGAACGCTGTGCCCTCGAAAGGCGACCAGCCACATTTGTAGGCGATGTTCGCTTCGCTCACCGTCCAATCCGCTTGCGGATTGACCAGCACTAAATCGGCATAATAGCCCGCACGGAGATAGCCCCGCTTCTTCACCCGATATAAATCGGCGGGCGCATGACACATCTTCTCGACGATGCGCTCGATGCTGAAATCGTGCTGCGAACTCATTTCGAGCATTGCCACGAGCGAATGTTGCACTAATGGACCTCCTGATGGGGCTTGCCAATAGTTGTTGTCTTTCTCTTCGATGGTGTGGGGCGCATGGTCGGTGGCAATCACATCAATGCGATTGTCGTGCAGGGCACGCCAAAGCTCTGCTTTGTCGGCTGCCGACTTGATGGCAGGATTCCACTTGATGCGTGTGCCATATTTATTATAGTCGGATTCGTCAAACCATAGGTGATGCACACATACCTCAGCGGTGATGTGCTTATCTCGCAATGCGCCCGATTGGAAAAGGCTCATTTCCTTAGCCGAAGAAAGGTGAAGCACATGCAAGCGTGTGCCATGTTTAGCGGCGAGCTCCACGGCTTGAGCCGAGGATTTATAGCACGCCTCGGCGCTGCGAATGTGTGGGTGCATGCCAATGGGCATGTTGTCGCCATATTTAGCTCGGAACGTTTCGAGATTGTGGCGGATGATGGCTTCATCTTCGCAATGGGTGGTAACAATGGTTGGCGCATGCTTGAATAGGTCTGCCAAGGCTTGACTTTTATCCACGAGCATATTGCCAGTAGATGAGCCCATGAAAACTTTCAGCCCGCAGATATCACGAGGGTTCATGCGCTCCACTTCGTGGAGGTTGTCGTTGGTTGCTCCCAGATAAAATGAATAATTCACTGCCGACACTTCGGCGGCACGGTCATATTTCTTTTCCAGCTCTTCGAGCGTGGTGGCTTGCGGATTAGTGTTGGGCATTTCCATATAGGAGGTAACCCCACCTGCCAAGGCGGCACGTGATTCACTGTGAATATCTCCCTTGTGGGTCAAGCCCGGTTCGCGGAAGTGCACTTGGTCGTCAATCACCCCCGGGAGAAGGTATTTTCCTTCGGCATTGATTTCGCTATCGTATTTTCCTTCGGGCTTTTCGCCCTCGAAGACTGTCAGAATAAGTTCATCGGCAATGATAACGCCGCCTTTAAATTGGCGACCTTCATTGACTAGTGTGGCATTATAGATGATTGTTTGCATGAGAGATTTATTTTGGTTCGTGATGTCGCTTGCCAAAGTTGAAGGGGAGGCTATACATGATGGTGTAGTTGAAATCGAAGTTCATGCCGCCATTGTCGGTGCCATAGCCTGCGGCAAAATAGGCGGGGGGCATGTTGCCTGCACTTTGTCCGAGTAGGAATTTTGCTCGGACATTCCAGCCGAGATAGAGGTTTTTGAGCACTTCGGTTTTCATGCCAAAGACCACCTCGCCCCAATGAGCCACATAGTTTTGCTGCTCAAAACTTCCCTCGAAAGTGCCCCAATAGTTGTCAATCGAATAGCCATTGACTGTTTGCGCCGAAGGACCAACACCATAGCGAGCACCCACGAAGAGGGTGCTTTTGTCGTTGGGCTCATTGGGCACATGCAGCAGATTATAGTCCACTCCGATGCGCAGATAAGCGCCATTAGCTGAGTAGTCCACATGCGGTTGTTTCATGTCGAACGACTCCCAGCCGCCTTCAGCCACCACAAATAGGTCGGGTTTCAGCTCCATGTCGGCTGAAAACTCCACGCCCCAGCGGTCGCCTTTCACCCACAAGCTTTGGAAAGGTCGGCTGATGTCAAACCCGAGCCGTAGTCCTGTTTCGTGCCAATATTTCTCTGCCTTGGGAGCTTTCTTTTCTTCGGCAAGAGCGCTACTCGGTGTCAGCAGGAGTATAGCCAGTGTTGTCGTTAATAATAATCTGTAAATTTTCATGGGCATCGTCGATTACGAGAGAGTCAGAGAGTTGAATAGCGTCAATTTTATTGTTGGAGTGCATCACCGAATGAATGATATATTCATAATAAAAACCCGAGTCCATTGATTCATATTGGAGAATAGGGGAGTAGTTGATTATGAGTAAATCTTGCAGCGAGTCCATCATCATGACAAGGGTGTCAGAGCCAGAGTTTCCCAGTGGAAGCACGAAGCTTGAAGTGGAGGTGGCTGCCGTCCAGACGCTGTCGTTGTTCAGTCCTTTGATGGATAGCAAGGTTGATTTACTGCTGATCGTCTGCGACTCTTCATCGAGGGCATAGAAGTTAATCTGCACTTGTGATTGCGGGGGGATGGTGTAAATCTCTTCGCAAGCAGTGGCAATAAATAGGAATAGCAGGTATCCGAATATTTTCTTCATATCTATTGAATTGAATTGCCAAAAGTAAGGATTATATCCTGATTTCACCAAATTTACTTTTGGGCGAATCCATATCCATTCGTAATTCCTGAGTTTTTGAGGTCTTGCTCAGCGAGGGGAATCATATAGATAGGGGGTTTGTGGGCATCGGCATCGCTATCAGAATAGCCACTGAAAAGCCCATCGGCATAGTCGGAGCGATATTTCAGAATGTCGCTGCCCCACGGACTTGCCACATAGCCATCGGCGAGGAGTTCTTCCGCCTTAGCGGCATCAACGATGCTGAAAAGCCCTTGGATTGCCACATTGGTTTTCGAGGGGTTGAGGTAGTTTGATGCGCCCACTTGCTTGGCTTGCGTGCCCCAATCGTTGCACTGCCCACGCCAGCCGGGGAAAAGCACGGGGTCGGATGTGTCGGAGCATTGCGTGGTGAGGCGATAGCCATAAGTTGATTTAGCATCCACGGTTTTGGTGTAGATTTGGGTCGAAAGAATATTGCCATTGGGGAACTCATGATAGCCTTGCGCTTCGAGGTCGTTCACCACCGCAATCATCTCTGTGCGATTGGCTTTGAGGGCTGCGCCGAGCTTTCCTGTGCGGATTAAATCCCATCGGCGTGTGCCTTCGCCGCCAAATTCGAGCTTGCGCTCTTCCAGCACATAGTCGAGCATGGTGCTGCCTGTTTTGGAATTGGCTTTGAGGTATTCATAGGCTTCATCAGCTTTAGCGGTGCTGCTGAAAGCTCGATTGTGGACTGCTCGCAAGGCGACCTCAGCGATTGCCTCTTTGCCTAAAGTTGCTTTCACTTCAGCATACATCAAGAAGACATCGGCCATTCGCATATAGGGATTGTTGATTCCGGTGTTGCGCTGCGTCTGTGTCCAAGGGTCGGCACAGCGGTTTTCGTCCCACTTGTTGAGCGCAATGCCGCCATGCTGGCGAGAGCCGGGCACCCACGTGTTGATAATCTCAATGCCTGTGCCATCGCTCGATGTTACGCAAGCGGTAACATCCCGACGCATGTCGGCAGGGTGGAATGCACCATAATAATAGCTCGCCTGAAGGCGTGCTTGCCCATATCCCTTGCAGGGATAGGCATTGGTGGCTGCGCCACCCGAGGGGCGACCGAAAGCATAGGGTCGCTCATTAATCATGCCTTGCGTTTCGGTGATTTCATAGATTGATTCAGCCGAAATCACCCCATCGCCTTGCATCATCATTTGGAATACATATTGAAAAGGATTGCCAAACATCTCGCCATTTATGCCCACCGAGCGTGGGTCGGTGGTGATTAGAGTTGCCGAGCCTGAATTGTTGATGCAGTTCTGCAAATACGTTTCAGCGATAGTGTAGAACCGCTTCCAATCGCTTCGGCGCGCATAGAAAGATTTAGTTTCGGCATCTTCGTCCGGCGTTTCAAAGCTGATTACATTTCCGTCAATATCTTTATAAAAGTCTGTGCCCAAATCGCTTCGACGAGTGGCATAGCCACCGGCATAGAGTGCTATTCTGCCAATCAGTCCTTGCACATAGGTGCGCGACATCAGGCTAGCGGTGCGCCCTGCTTCGCCCACACGATATAGAAAAGGTTCGACTTCCACTAGGTCATTCAAAATATCTTCATAAATATAGTCGCGCGGAGTTAATCCTTCATGGACATGCCCGTCTTCATTGCTTCGGATGTAGGGCACATCGCCAAAGGAGCGAATTAATTCCCAATAGCTCGAAGCACGAAGAGCCACGGCTTGCCCATGCAAATCTGATAAGCCTGATTGCTCGCCAGCTTCCACTGTTGCAATGTATTCATCCTGTTCTTCTATGGCATTGATGAGGGCATTGCAGATGTGTATGGTGGTGTAGTGTGCAGCCCAAATGTTTTTCGAGTTGTAGGATGAAATCACGAAGTTGGATGTGCCATTGGGGTAGAAATATTCGGCTTCATGGCGAAGCTGTGCGCTGAACGACTCGGGGTGGTGCTCAATGTCGGATCCCACCACGCTGAGGTCATAGAAAACATTCACCGAGTTGTGCAGCGTCGCATCAAAACGAAAGGATTCATAGGCAGCGAGCAAAGCTGATTTGGCGGTTTCCAAATCGCTAAAGATGAAATCGCTGTATGGTGTCGATGACGAGTCGGTGTTCAGATAGGATTGGCAAGAAGTCAATCCTAGCGAGGCGATGATAAGGTATATTAGTTTTTTCATAATTATTTATAATATCACCCCTTTGGGGCTGCTGGGTTGTTTATTTTTCGATATCCATATCCATCGGGCTTACGCCCGTGGCTACAATAATGCCGCCCCTTCGGGGCTGCTGGGTTGTTTATTTTTTGATATATCCATATCCATCGGGCTTACGCCCGTGGCTACAATAATGCCGCCCCTTTGGGGCTGCTGGGTTGTTTATTTTTTTGTTTCCATCGGGTTTATAAGCTCCGAAGGAGCGATATTATTGTAGCCACGGGCGTAAGCCCGATGGAAACAATGGGAAATTACAACCCAGTAGCCCCAAAGGGGTGGCATTATCAATTAATCCATTCAAACAAATATTTTTCATCATATTCCAACTCAAATTTCTGCATAAAGTCAAGGTATTCCTCGCGAAATGTTTTCTTTTTATGATGCTCCTCTTGATTGGCAATATATTTATAGACACTATCTACTTGAGAACGCGAATAGGAGAACGCTCCATATCCATTTTGCCAAGAAAACGTCCCTTTGACTAAGTTTTTTGTGTTTATATAATTTGATGTATTACTCTTGATATCTCTCATTAAATCGGATATTGACATAGCTGGTTTTAATCCGACAAGAGCATGAACATGGTCAGATGTACCATTGACAATGATGGATTGTTGATTTTTATTTTTGATTATTCCTGCAATATATTTGAATACATCTTCTCGCCAAGATTTGTTGAGAAGGTTTTCACGACCTTTTACTGCAAATACATAGTGTATGTAGATTTGGGAGAATGTTCCTGCCATGTTAATCTATTTAATAATGCCGCCCCTTCGGGGCTGCTGGGTTGTTTTTTTCGAGATATCCATATCCATCGGGCTTACGCCCGTGGCTACAATAATGCCGCCCCTTCGGGGCTACAAGCTCAGATTCATTCCAAAAGTAAATGTTCGAGCTCGTGGATAAGCACCATAATCGAGGTTTGTTTGCGGCAATCCTTCCGCTCCTTGGCGAGTATCAACCTCGGGGTCGAGCCCGGTGTATTTAGTCAAGCAAAACAAGTTTGTGCCCGATAAATACAAGCGCATGCGATTGATGTGCATGCGGTTCAGCCAAGGCTTAGGCAGCGAATAACCCACCGTGAGGTTTGCCAAGCGAAGATACGAACCGTCCTCCATGAAGGTGTCATAGGCAGTTCCCCGCTCATAATAAGGTAATCCATATTTGGCATTCTTGTTTAGTTCCGCCAGCTCCTCGGGATTGCTCACCGCATAGAGTTCGCCAGCATCGTTCACTTGATAAGCCTTAAAAGCATCATTCACCAATGCCAATCGGTTAGCCCCGAGGTATCGGTCTTTATTGCCATAGAGACTCATCATGCTGTAGGCATTAAAAATCTGCCCGCCATAGACCCAATTAAATAGAGCGCTTGCATCCCAATTTCGATAGTTAGCGGTGAGGTTCACCGAGCCGGTGTGTCGTGCTTGCATCTCGAAAGTGCGATAGTCATTGGCGTCAATCGCTGTGTTTTTGTCCGCATTGACATATTTGATTGCTCCCGGATAGGCATTTTGTCCGCTGGGAGTGTTGAAAGGATGGGGGTGGTTTCCGCCAATATCTTTGAAATCAGCCACGCCACTTTTCAGCACGTATTGCCCATTGACATAGTTAAAATCATCCACCGAATAAATGCCATCGGTTTGATATCCCCGAGCCAATCCGATAGGTTGCCCCGCCTGCACCACATAGTCATAGAGCGGCATGGAGGTGTGGGCTGCCCAACTCGTACTATATATATACTCGTAATTATCATTCAGCTTGTCCACCTTGTTGTAGTTATAGTTGTAGATGAAGTTTGCCGAGAGATTAAATTCTCTTTGGCGGATAATATCCACGCTCAACTGCGATTCAAAGCCTTTGTTGGAGGTCTGACCGAAGTTCTGATATTGCGTGGAATATCCTGTGGTGGCATCAATGTCCACCGCCATGAGCAAATCTTTGGTGATGTTCCAATAGCTTTCCAGCGAACCATACACCCGATTGCCCCAAAACGCATAGTCCACGCCAAGATTTCGTGAAAGGGTCGTTTCCCATTTCAGGTCGGGATTTTCTTTTTGTCCTTTCGGACTGAGGATGGGGTATCTTGTGCCGTCCACCTCATAGCCAATGTCGATAGCATCCACCGATATCCAACTTTCACGCCATAGCGAGGGGTCGATATTGTCGGAGCCTGCATATCCCCATGAGATACGCAGCTTTAGGTTGTCGAGCCAAGAAGCGCTTTTCAAGAAATCTTCCTCGCTCATGCGCCAACCGAAAGCGGCAGAAGGAAAATATCCCCACTGATGATTGGGGGCAAATTTCGAGGATGCATCGGCACGGAAGGTGGCGGTGAAGAGGTATTTGTCTTGCAGCGTGTAGTTTCCACGAGCAAAGAAAGAGCAGATGCGAGAGGGCACAGCCTCATTGTTGGTTACTGAGTTGGTGGTGGCATTTTGCACCAGTCCCACAGCATTGTCGAAGTTGAAACTATTTGGAAATCCGAGCCCTTTCACCGTGGTGGTCGTTAATTCCGACCCTCGCAGCTCATTTCCGAAGAGAAGAGAGAAGCGATTGTTGGCGTTGAGGTCTTTCTTGATGTTGAGGGTTGTTACCCATCGGAAACCCGAGCCGTCGGCATTGTCGATAATAATCGACTTTTGGTCGGTGAGCCCATTATTATAGTCATATTCTTTCTCGTGGCTATCGCTGAGCGTGGCTTCGGTGTAGAGTTCCACATCTCGAAAAGGGTTGTAGGTTAAGCCGATAAATGCGCGCATATATTGGCGCTCGAGATACACTTTTTTGTTTTTAATCAAATCCACAGGGCAATAACTGTTGTCCACATTTGAACTTCCTTCGGCAAATGCCGAAATGTCGGAAGCGTCGCCCAGTGGATTATCAATCGGGTGAAACATATAGGCAGAAGATGCCACCGACCCTTTGTAGGCTATTTCCTCGATTTCGTTTTCTGCCAATCGACGATAGACAAAGGCTTCGGCATTGAGCCTAAATTTATCGGCAAGCTGTTGCTGAAGTTTGAAGGTGGCACTCTCTTGGCGATATCCCGATTGGATCTGAATGCCGTCATCATTCAGATAGCTGATGTTGGCATAGGCTTTGGTGTCTTTTGTGCCACCGCTCACGGTGAAGTTGTGGTTTTGCGTGATGGCGGTGCGGAGAATATCCTCGGTGTGGTCGTGCGATGCCACATTGGCATAATCATGATAGTGATTGCCCTGCGAGTCGCCCAATCCGAAATATTTTTCCACGCCCGCTCGATAGCTGTTGCCCAAAGCGGCGGCATAGCTCCAGGTGTGCAAAATATATTCTTGCCCCGAAAGGGTTTTAGGCATCTTGGCGGGCGTTTTGACTTGCATATATCCATTATAGCTGATGGTCAATTCACCTTCTTTGGGGCTTTTGGTGGTAACGAGAATCACGCCGTTAGCGCCACTCGCCCCATAGATGGCAGTGGAAGCCGCATCTTTGAGCACACTCACCGACTCAATTTGCTCCACCGGAATAGAATTGAAATCATCCACAGGAAAACCATCGACAATGAGCAGGGGGTTGTTGCTTTGCGAAATCGAGCCTCCTCCACGAATGCGAATGCTCATGCTCGCCCCCGGGCGACCGTCTTGGCTCACAATGTTCACCCCTGCCAATCGCCCTTGCAGGGCTTGCAAGGCATTGCTCGCTGGGATTTGCTCTAAAGTGCCCGCATTAATCGTGGAAACAGCGCCCGTTAAGTCTTTCTTTTGCTGCGTGCCATAACCCACGCTCACCACTTCATCTACCCCGATGAAGTCGATTTCCATCACGGCATTCACCGTGGAAGATTTCACTTCTAGGTGCGTGGTCTTCATGCCCACAAAAGAAAAATCAAGCGTAGCACCCATCGGCACATCGCTGAGCGAATATTGTCCATCGGCATTTGATATGGTGCCGTGCATTGTGCCTTTAATAATGATGGTTACTCCCGGAAGGGCAGCACCGTCGGAATCGGCAACGAGTCCCGACACGCTGAGCTTTTGTTGTCCATGAAGCAACTGAGCTGAAAGCATGAGGCAGCATATCAGCAAAGGTCTGAGCGTTATGGTGTATTTCACGATTGAGCGCATGAATGCATATGGTTAGAGTCTTATTATAGTAGGTGCAAGGTATAAAAACTTTTAATTTGAAACATAAAATACGATATTAAATCAGGCGAAATTATTGGTTTCGTAACGCAACTTTCAATCTTAGTGGCTTTTGCGTGTGAAATCGAGG
>JBKECD010000100.1:0-3675 GCA_047974225.1 Mangrovibacterium sp. | reverse complement strand
GGCTCAGCGGTGAATGCTATTCAGCTCGATGGTTTCGCTTCGAGCGATGCGAAAGCTATTGGCACAAAGCTCAATGAAATCGCCAAAAATGCCAAGACCTTTGGTGCAACCGACCGTATCGGCTCGCTCTATGGTTTCGACTTGTTGGTGAAATCAGAAACCTCCAGCAAAGATGGTTTTGATATGATTCAAAACCGATTCTTCGCACGTGGCGAGGGGCAAATCTTGTATAACTACAATCGTGGCGTGATGGCTGCCGACCCAATAACTGCCTCGCAGAACTTCATCAAAGCACTGGAGTCAATGCCCAAGCTGCTGGAAAAATATCAGCAGGACAAGGAGTTTACGCTCCGTGATGTGCCTAGCTTGAAAGCGGTTGTTGCCGAAAACTGGCGCAAAGAACCCGAGCTAAAGGAACTCAAAACGGAACTCAAAAAGCTCGAAGAAAGCATTCAGAAAAGTATTGAGCCGAAGGAGGAAGAAACGTTGTTTGAGGAAGTGAAAGTGGAGGGGAAAAAGATGGGTGGGATGAGGGTGTGAGGGATGTTTTGCCACAAATTTATCACATATTTGTGGCAAAATACCCCTAGACTTCAATTACTTTCCCTAAATCAAACGCATGGTGTTCGTTCTGGAAAACATATCCCAGTTGATTGCTGACGCATTGAGTTTTTCCAATTGTCTTATCAATATTGCGGTGCGAGTGCCCATAAATCCAATATTCAATTGGGCTCGATTCAATATACTGCCCTAATTCTACTGTAAAAGCACCATTTATTCTGCTTCCTGCAAAATCAGATGAAGCCAATCGAAAGGAAGGAACGTGGTGAGTTGCCACAACGATGTGTTTGGCAGTGCTTTCTGACACAGCATTCTTAATGAATTGAAAACAATGTTCATGTTCTTGATTGAAGTGTGCAGACGTTAATTGCTCATCATTGTACAAAATTCGATGAAAGTCGCTTACTCCTCGCTCTGTCAGATAGGCTTCTTCTAATGGAATTTTTGCCCAAAGTGTAGAGGCAATCAAATCAATTTCCTCAATCCGAATTACTGCATTATAGTAGCATTTCACATTGCTGCGAATGGAGCAAACCAAACCTTGAGGTATTTGTGCTAAGTCATAGTATTTATATAATTCGTGATTCCCAACAACGACAACCACTTGCTGATAATTATTCGACACATAGTCCCAGAAAGGATGTTTGCTGTAATTATCATCATTCAAATATCCAATATCTCCAGCAAGAACGAGGATGTCTCCAAGTGGTTTTAGTGGATTTCTTTTCAGGTAGTTGGAATTATCCGAAAACTCCAAATGGAGATCTGATGCATATTGTATTTTCATATTCAACTCATTACAAATATTTCTTTCATTATATCGAGAAAACCCTGAATGTCGCTATCGCTACGCTGCAAGCTGTCTCGCAAAGATTGATTAGGCAGGGAGCTTTCCATTATCTGGATAAAAGTAGCTATTTCTTCTTTCATATTTGCAGATAATTCTGCTGAAGCAAATGGATCAATGCGCATGGCTAGTAATTTGAAAACGTCATCTCTATGCTTTTTGATGTCAGCACTGCGTATATTCGGATTTGCTTCCTTTTCGTCGGTCAGATTCAGGAATGCCTTTACTTTTAAACACAGAAGCGACAAGGGACTAGCTATGCGAACGTCGTCTTCGATAATGCTGCTTCCAATGGTGTGATTGTAATATTCTTCGTCCAAAAGAATGGCTGAAAGACTTGGTATTTCATCGCCAATAGGCAGAGGAGTCAAGTGAAAGCCTGTTGGTTCACCTAATATGTCGGGATGTTTTGATAGCAATTCGATTTGGACAGGAAACCCATTCTTGGGATTAATAAACCGGAATAATTCGGTTATAGGCTCTTTGTCTTCCCGTTTTCTTTGACGGGTTTCATATTCGCCTAAGGCAATAAACTCCCAAAAACGTAAGCCAAATTCAGTTGTCATTTTTTCAACAACTAGAATCATATCGATATCGTCGGTAGCTCGCGGACGCATATCTGCATCTCTCAAAGCAATGTCGCAAGCCGTGCCGCCAATAATAACGTAGTTATCCTCAAATCCAGCGAAGTGTTCTTTGAATATTTCTAGTCCTTTTACCATTTCATTTCTGCTATCATGATTTCTAATTCTTTTTCTATGCGCGGATCTGGCTCATTTTTCATTGACAAATACAGCGAGAGCTTATTGACCACCTTATCGTCTTTTTGATGAGGAATAGAGGTTGGATAATTCCATATTTCAATGCTATACTGACCTTCTATTTCATTGTATGCCGCTGCTGAAAAATCAAAGTGCTTTTCCCATATAGCTAAGGTTTCATATGGTTCTGGATTTAAGTGTGAATAGTGCGACAACGCATTTAGTCCACAGATGCTAAATTCTCCTTCAGGTTTAGAGTCTGAATACAATATCCTCTTTATCGGTGATAGTAGATACTGTTGAGACTTTTCCCATAGTTCACGCTTTAAATCTGTAAAATGAATCTGCTTTGTTCGTGTGCTATCAACTGCTGTTTGACACAATCCGCAATCTTCAAGGCTTATTATTGCCCGTGCAATGGCTATATAGTTGTATGGAATAGCTTTCTCCAATTCTTTTATGGTGAATTTGCGCCTTGCGTCCTCCGACGAAAGATAATACAAGAGAATATATTGGGCTGCTGGCGATAATCTATCTCGTGCTTTCTTTTTCTTCACCTGAGCATTCACAATTAAGGATGGAAGGAATGCATATTTATCTGAAATAATGAAATATACCCCTTGATTTATTAGTCGCTCTCGCTTGATATAAATCAGAGAGTCTTCTAATAGTACCGCAACGGGCACTTGGACGACAGTTTCTACTTGATTCGTTATTCTTTTATACTTCAATGGTGTTATCGATTCGTCTTTATTCTTTATTTGAATAATGCACAAAGGTTGACCATTGAAAACGGTCGAGTAAAAGAAGAAACGCAAAAGCATATCTGCGTTGAGTCCCCATAGCTCATTTCGAGCTATGGGAGCTAACTGAGTTTGGATGCCCAATATGGATATTGATTCTGTCATTATCGCTAATTTTGTACCATTATCACTACGTCTGATAATGGTACAAAATTAGCGATAATTAGCGAATATAAAAGTCTGACGCAAGAAAATAACTGTGCAAACTGATATGCTGCATCAATTACTAACTCGTAATTACTGCCAAATTAAACTTGCCTCGTCCAAATTTAATGCTACTTTTGTGTCAGCATCAAGCAATTTGAAGTTGCAGACAAACTGCGTCAGATAGAGTCAATAGACTGAAATTGCTCCAGTTACTAATAGGTTACTAATGAATAAAGCACTAGATGTAACCTTTAGATTTTGAAAGAGATAAGTACATTAAATCAAGTCCTACTTGGGGAGCGAAAGGCGAAGACAAGAAACGCCAAAAGTGTACAAAGTCCTGTAAAACATCAGTTTTGCAGGACTTTTTTTATTTCTCGACTTAGGCAAAAGGACAAGAAAAAGCCAATTTTGGACAGAGTTGGGTTACAAAAAGGTTACACAAAAATCGGAAAATATTTCTGTAACTTTTTTCCGCATAAGTCCTTGAACTGTCGCATATTGTCTTAGTTCGTGTAGCTCAAATTTAGATTATTAATCTCACCTTTGTAACCTC
>JBKECD010000198.1:0-11275 GCA_047974225.1 Mangrovibacterium sp. | reverse complement strand
GTCGGTGATTGACCACGAAGAAACAGGAGCTACCTTCAGCTATCTGTGGAACACAGGCGCAACGACGCCAAGCATCAGCAATCTCGATGAGGGAATGTATATCGTAACGGTTACGCCCGACAATGGTTGCGAAGCTATGGTAGATACATTTATCATCACACAGCCCGAACCATTGCGAATTTCCGTTGAGGTGATTCAGCATGAAACAGGCGAACGATACCACGATGGTATCGCCGAAGTGAAAGCAACGGGAGGAACGCCAGGATATGAATACTTGTGGAACGATGCCATGGAGCAAATCACCGCTACTGCCTCTAATTTGAGTGAGGGAACTTATGAAGTGGTGGTGACAGATGCCAATGGTTGTGAGCAGCGTGATTCGGTGAATATCGAAGGATATCTGTTCATCCCCGACGGATTCTCGCCCAATGGCGATGGATATAATGAGCGCTTTGTGATTACAGGACTCTCGAAATATCCTGATGCGAAACTCGAAGTTTATAGCCGCTGGAACGCCCTCGTCTATTCAAAAGAAGGATATGGCGATGTCGGTCGATGGGGCGATGATGCATGGTGGGATGGTAAGTCGAATGGCAAGATGGGCGTAGGCTCAGGATTATTGCCTGCCGACAACTACATCTACATTCTCCGTGTGGACGGCAAGGTTTACAAAGGAGTCGTGTTTATTAATTGGTAGAAGCCCCCTCCAACTCCCCCAAGGGGGAGAGTAAAGGCACAATGCTACTATACAAATACAATCACATGAAAAATACGATTAGAAAATTTAGAACAATACTTTTGCAACCTAGTGCCTCTAAAGCCTCCCCCCTCGGGGGAGGTTGGAGGGGGCTTCTGTTTTTGTGCTTTGCACTCGGCACTTCGCACTTTGCACGAGCACAGCAAGACCCGCTCTACACCCAATACATGTTCAACATTCAGCTGGTGAACCCTGCTTATGTCGGCACGTGGGATGGTATCGGTGTAACGGCACTCACACGCAACCAATGGCTCGGTGTGGATAAAGCTCCGACCACCAACACACTGTCGTTTCAAGCGCCGATGAAGAACGACAACATGGCATTTGGTGCTTCGGTGATGGACGACCGATTTGGGAATATCAACCGACTGGCGGTCTATGCCGACTACTCCTATATGTTGCAGTTGAATGACCGTGGCACGAAGCTCCGTCTGGGATTGAAAGCTGGTTTTTCAAATTATTTTAACGACCTAGGTGCTCATAAGGTGCAGGATGTCGATGACCCCGCCTTTCAAGGGCTGATTGAGCAATCCTTTATGCCCAACTTTGGCTTTGGGGTTTTCTTGTATGATGACCTCTATTATTTCGGGGCTTCAATCCCCAAAATGATTGAGCACAATGTGGAAAATGATACTAATAAGGATTGGAATATCCAATCCGACTTGCGCCATTGGACGTTCATGGGAGGATATGTCTTCACGCTCACCGATGAATTTAAGTTTAAGCCCTCGACAGCTGTCCGCATGGTGGCTGGCGCTCCGCTGAATGTGGATTTTAATGCGAATTTCCTCATCAAAGAGAAGTTTTGGTTTGGCGGCATGTATCGTCTCGATGCGGGATTTGGCGCTAATCTGCAATTCATCATAGATGAAAAACTCCGTGTGGGCTATTCGATTGATTTTTCCAACAAAGGCATCTATGCTAATAGCATGGGAGTGCATGAGCTCATGGTGTCTTATGAGCTGAATGTAACGAAAAACATTTATCGCTCGCCGAGATACTATTAGAAGCCCCCTCCAACTCCCCCGAAGGGGGAGAGTAGAACCACTATGCTGAAATATAAATACAAATTACATGAAATCATTATTGAAACATTTAAAATCTGTGCCTTTACCCTCTCCCCTTGGGGGGAGCTGGAGGGGGGCTTTACTTCTGTTCCTGCTCTCCCCTTTCGGGGGAGTCGGAGGGGGCTTTGCTTATGCGCAATTTGAGTCGGCGGAAGTAATTCCTTTCCCGGGCAACTCGACTAAGAGTGAGTTTGGACCGATGATTGTGGGGGATACGTTATATTACTCACGGATTGATGAAATCAAAGAAGAGGAAAATCAAACCAAAGAGCCGAAGGCTTTCTATCGGATTCGGCGTGCAGAGCTCGACCACAATGGGCAGGTGGTTTCCACGGTGGTGTTCGACCGCGAGAAAACGTCGCGCTATCATGACGGTCCACTCTGTTATAGTTCCGCTGCGGGCTGCTATTTCATCACTCGCTCCTCTTTCGATGAAGCCGAGGTGAAAAACAAAGTCTTCAAAAAGAGAATGGTGGAGTTGAAGCTTGATATGTATGACCCTGTCAGTCGGAAATCAACGCCATTCCCACACAATGTCAAAGGTTTTTCGGTGGTGCACCCCACCACCAACGCCAAGGGCGATGTGCTCTATTTCGCTAGCGATATGGAGGATGGTTTCGGGGGGCATGACATCTATATGTCGCAGTTTGTGGGCGGTCAGTGGCGCGAACCAGTCAATCTGGGCAGTGCGGTGAACACCGATAAAGACGAACTTTATCCCTTCATGAGTTCCGAAGATGAGCTATTTTTCACCTCTAATCGAAGCGGTGGAAAAGGGGGACTCGATATTTATATGTCGCGCAAAACAGCCAGTGGCAGTTTCTCTGCACCCATATTGCTGCCCGAGCCTATCAACTCGGCATCAGATGATTTCTCCATCACCCTTTCTGAAAACAAGCGTTTTGGGGCGTTAGCCTCAAATCGAGAAGGGGCGAGGGGGCTAGATGATATCTTTATGATTAAGCTGGCGGCGTGGACAACCGACTTGCTCGGAACGGCGGTGGACAAAATCAGCGGCTTGCCTGTGTCGGGGGTCAATGTGCAGCTCTTCGATGCAGATAGCATCATGGTGGCTTCGGTGCTTTCCGATGATGAAGGCGCCTTCCAATTTGAAATCGAATCAGATATTGATTACACCGTTACGGCAAACAAAGAAGCCTATCGCACGCTCAGCCAAACGGCGCACTATCATTCCAAAAATTTGCTCTTCCGCATGGAGGGGGTGCATGCCTTGCAGCTTTATGTGCTCGATGGTGAAACCCATCAGCCATTGCCTAGTTTCAAGGTGAGAAACCTCACCGATGGGCAAACTTGGGAGGGCGACATGGATTATGCCTTGGTGGAATTGGCTGCCAATGCCGAAAATCAATTGCGGGTGGAAGCCGACGGATTTTTCATGACGCGTGTCATCAAAAACACCATCGGATTGCCCTATGGCATGGACAAGGAAACGGTGGTGCTTTATCCCGACAAGAAAGATGCCGTGTTTGAGTTGAAAAACATCAACTATGAGCTGGCGAAATGGACGCTCATGCCAGAATCGAAACTCGAGCTCAATAAGCTGGTCAATATTATGAAGGAAAATGCCGAGGTGATTGTCGAACTTCGTTCGCACACCGACTCGCGCGGATCGGATGCCTACAACATGACACTGTCGCAGAAGCGTTCTGCATCCTGTCGTGAATATCTCATCGAGAATGGCATTGCTTCAAATCGCATCACAAGCGTTGGGTTTGGGGAAACTCGTCTGCTCAACCATTGTGGAAACGGTGTGAACTGTCCCGAAGAAATGCATTTCGCCAACCGACGCACTGAAATCAAGTTCGACCGAGTAACGTCTTTGGGTGCTCGTCAGGCAGAAATTGATGCTGCAATCAAGGCTAGTGGCAATCGCTTCTTCCTCATTTCAGGCAGCTTCAAAAGCGAGCAAGTGGCGTTGCGATTCTATGATGATTTGAGGCATCAAGATGTGGAATGTATTCTGCTCGGGCGCATCCGTGGCGATTTCTATGCGGTGGCACTCGAAGGTTTCTCAAGCCTGAATGATGCGAGCGAACGACTCAAAGAACTGCAAAAGAAGCCTGAAAATGTAAATATGTGGATTTACGATTTCGGACGATATTAGTTGAAAATTGAGAATTGAAAGCTGGGGGGTTAGTGTTTACTGACCCCCTACAATTCTTTTCAAGGAGAAAGGATGCAAAATACAACTAAATATTTTTTGTCAAAAGACCGACAAAAGGAATCTTTTTTTAATTTTGGAGTCTAAAGAACAAACCTATGATTAATTATTTAAAGCAATATCTTGATTTGAGCGAAGAGGCTGAGCAGCTGATCAACGAACGAATTGTAATCAAAGAATACAAAAAAGGGGAGCACCTCTTTGTGAAAGATGATGGTTGCGATGATTATTTCTTCGTCAATGAAGGATTAGTCAGAGTGTATAAAGTGGATGAAAAAGGGAAAGACATCACCCTTTGGATTACACCCGAAAATGATTTTACATCAACCTTACACGGCATGAACCCCGTGAAACGTCGTCCGAACTCATGTGAATGCCTAGAAGATTCGGTGGTAACTTACTTTACGCATAAAGACATGCTGGAGCTGGTTTCCGATAACCACGAATTGGCATTGGTAGCTATTTTTGTGTTGTTTCACATCGCCAATAAGGCGATCAATATGATTAATGAGTTGAAACAATCAGGCAAAGTGAAACTGCGTGATATGCTTGAAAATCATATGGAACTCACACAACGCATCCCCAACATGCACATCGCCTCCTATCTCGGCATCACCCCAGAAACTCTTTCACGGATTAAGTCAGATATTTTGAAAGGCTAAGGGGGAAACACCCATAATGAAATAAAAGAATACAGCGAAAAAGTAATTTTTGATACTTCCACCAAATGGTTTTTGGGAGAAAAAATATTTTTGCTTGTTTTCACCAAATGGTTTTTGGGGCAAAAAACATTTTTGCTTGTTTTCACCAAATGGTTTTTGGGGCAAAAAACATTTTTGCTTGTTTTCACCAAATGGTTTTTGGGAGAAAAAACATTTTTGCTTGTTTTCACCAAATGGTTTTTGGGGCAAAAAACATTTTTGCTTGTTTTCACCAAATGGTTTTTGGGGCAAAAAACATTTTTGCTCGTTTTCACCAAATGGTTTTTAGGAGAAAAAATAGACTTTACGGAGAAGGTGTAGCGATTTTGATGGTCGTTGTACCTTTTTTTTGCATTTGTAAAGTTCATCTTTTAGCCTTATTTTTGTCGTTCAATTATTGTCAGAAACAATGTGCCTTTAGCCCTCCCCTTAGGGGGAGTTGGAGGGGGCTTTAAAACTAAAAACATGATAGCACTTGGCACAATCAACGAACTAGAAGTAGTCAAAAAAGTAGATTTCGGCGTTTACCTCGATGGTGGGCAAGCTGGTGAAATCCTGATGCCCAGTCGATATGTCCCCGAAGACTGCGAAATCGGTCAGATGGTGGAAGTCTTTATTTACCTCGATGGCGAAGAACGCCCTGTTGCCACCACCGAGCAGCCTTATGCCCAAGTGGGCGACTTTGCTTTCCTCGAAGTGATGGAAGTAACCGAGTTTGGCGCATTCCTCGATTGGGGGATTATGAAGCAACTCTTCGTGCCCTTCCGCGAGCAGCAAGTGCGCATGGAAGTGGGCAAGCGATATGTGGTCTTTATTTATGTCGATGATCAAACCAACCGCCTCACCGCTTCTTCGAAGCTCGATAAATTTGTCGATAACCTCCCGGTGGACTATGAACTAGGCGAAGAAGTGAGCTTGCTCATTGTGGGCAAAACCGATTTGGGCTATAAAGCCATCATCGACAATTCGCATTGGGGACTTATCTTCAACAGCGAAGTGCACCGACGCATTCGCATCGGCGATAAAACCACCGGTTTCATTAAAAACATTCGTGATGATGAGAAAATCGACCTTTCACTCACCAAGCAAGGCTATGTGAAAGTGGAAGGCATTGCCGGCGAAATCCTCGACAAGCTGCGAGCAGCTGGCGGATTCCTCCCCGTGCACGATAAATCATCGCCCGAACTCATCGCCGAAACTTTCGGCATCAGCAAAAAGAACTTCAAAATGGCGGTCGGCTCACTCTATAAAGAACGCTTGATTAGCATTGAAGCGGAGGGGATAAGGGAGTTGAGAATTGAGAATTGAGAATTGGCTTCGCACTTCGCACTTAAAAATAAAACATGAAACCAGAGTCAAATCGGATAGAATATAAACTAGAGCTGACCGATGATTTAGAAAAAGAAGCAATTGCTTTTCTGAATTATCGGAGTGGGGGGGTGATTTATATCGGCGTTGATAAGCTCGGAAATGTGCTTGGTGTTTCGGATATTGATGGCGATATGTTGAAAATCAAAGACCGATTGAAACACAACATTCTGCCCTCGTGCATGGGCTTGTTTGATGTGGCTTCCGAAGAGATTGACGCTACCGAAGTCATCAAAATTACATTTGCGAGTGGAACAGAAAAACCATACTACCTGAGGAAGCATGGCATGTCGGAAAAGGGCACTTTCATTCGTGTGGGAACAGCCGCCGAGCCAATGCCCTCACGCATGATTGAAACCATGTTTGCTAAGCGCACTCGAAATGCTATCGGAAAAATTAAGTCATACAATCAAACGCCCACATTTAGCCAACTGAAAATCTATTATGAGAGTGTGGGCAAAGAACTGAATAAACAGTTTGCATCTAATCTGGAATTGCTCACAGAAGATGGATTATATAATTATGCTGCCTATCTGCTAGCTGACACTAATGGCACTTCAATAAAAGTGGCGAAGTATAGCGGACTAGACCGTGTGGACTTAATCGAAAACAATGAGTATGGCTATTGCTCACTCATCAAAGCCACCAAGCAGGTGCTCGATAAAATAGAGCTGGAGAATAAAACGATGGCGAAAATCACCTCGAAAGAGCGTATTGAAAAACGCTTGTGGGATGCTGTAGCCTTGCGTGAAGCTACGATTAATGCCATTGTGCATAATGACTACACGCTTGAGGTGCCACCGAAATTTGAATTTTTCGATGACCGAATTGAAATTACTTCTTTTGGGGGCTTGCCTCAAGGAATGGAGGAAGAGGAGTTTTTTGACGGTTATTCAGTGCCTCGCAACAAAGAGTTGATGCGAATATTCCGAGATTTGGATTTAGTGGAGCATTTAGGGTCTGGCATTCCGCGTATCTTAAGAATATATGGACGGGCTAGCTTTAAGTTTACCGAGAACTTTCTGCGCATGATATTTCCTATTGCGGAATATGATGCAGGATATCAGGTTGCCGAACAAGATACCCCGCAAGATACCCCGCAAGATACCCCGCAAGACACCCCGCAGGTTACCCCGCAAGTCGAGAAGCTATTATCGGTCTTAAATGGGGAGATGAATCGACAAGAAATTCAGGATAAATTGGGATTGACAGATCGGGAAAGCTTTAGGATGAACTACTTGCAAAGCGCTTTAAATTTAGGCGTTATCGAAATGACTATCCCTGACAAACCCAATAGCAGATTGCAAAAATATCGTTTGACTGCATTAGGCAAACAATTAAATTAATGAATGACACCTAGGTGTCTTAACTCTCCCCCTCGGGGGGCTGGAGGGGCTAACTTTATGAAACTATGTATTGCCGAAAAACCGAGTGTAGCTGGCGAGATTGCGCAGATTTTGGGCGCAAGAACTCGCAAAGATGGCTATTACGAGGGTAACGGATATCAGGTGAGCTGGACTTTCGGTCACCTTTGCACTTTAAAAGAACCAAACGACTACACCAATGCGTGGAAACGCTGGGACATGGCATCGCTGCCCATGATTCCCGATCGATTCGGAATTAAAATCAAAGAGGATAAAGGGGTGATGAAGCAATTCAAAACCCTCGAATGGCTCATTTCAACTGCCGAGGAGGTCATCAACTGTGGTGATGCTGGGCAAGAGGGAGAACTCATTCAACGGTGGGTGCTGGTGAAAGCCCAAAACAAAGCTCCAATCAAACGACTCTGGATTTCTTCGCTCACCGAGGAAGCCATCCGTGAGGGTTTTCAGAAACTACTCCCCGGCGAGGACTTCGACCTCCTCTATCAAGCGGGTTCGGCTCGTGCCATCGGCGACTGGCTCTTGGGCATGAATGCCACACGTGCCTATACGTTAAAGTATGGGCAAAATCGTCAGGTGCTTTCCATCGGACGAGTGCAAACGCCCACGCTCGCCATGATTGTCGAGCGGCAATTGGAGATTGAAAACTTCGTGCCGGTGCCTTTCTGGGAAATCAAAACAACTTATCGTGATACGGTGTTCTCTGCCGCTTCTGGTCGATTTGAAAAGCCCGAAGATGCGCAGCAAGTGCTCGATGAAATATCGGGTGAAGAGCTCGTGATTCAGAAAATCGAAACCAAGAAGGGTAAGGAATATGCGCCTAAGCTCTTCGACCTCACCTCGCTGCAAGTGGAGTGCAACAAAAAGCTCAACCTGACAGCCGAAGACACTTTGCGCACCATTCAGTCGCTCTATGAAAAGAAAGTAACCACCTATCCACGTGTCGACACCACTTTCTTGAGTGATGATATTTATAAGAAAGTGCCGCAAACCTTAAACGCACTCAAAGATTATGCGCCACTCATCGCTCCGCTGATGAATGGCAAGCCCCTGCGCAAATCGAAAAAGGTGTTCGACAATAAAAAGATTACCGATCACCACGCCATCATCCCCACAGGGCAGACGGCTCACCTCACCGACATCGAGCGACGCATGTATGACATGATTGTGCGTCGATTCATAGCGGTGTTCTATCCCGATTGCGAGGTGTCGAACACCACTGTGGATGCCACCGTGCTGAAGCATAAGTTCAAAACCACAGGCAAACAGATTCTCAGTCCCGGTTGGCGCAAAGTCTTTGGCGAAGATGGAATCCCCGAAGACAAAATCTTGCCTCACTTTGTGGAGCAAGAACATGGTGCGCACACGCCCGACTTGCAAGAGAAGCAAACCCAACCGCCCCAATATTTCACCGAAGCGACCTTGCTTCGTGCCATGGAAACGGCAGGCAAGGCGATGGAAGATGAGGAAATCCGCGACCTGATGAAAGAAAATGGCATCGGGCGACCATCCACCCGAGCCAACATCATCGAAACGCTCTTCCGAAGAAAGTTTATCTTGCGTGAGCGCAAGCGCATCGTGGCTACGCCCACGGGCATCGACCTGATTCAAACCATCGAGAATGATTTGCTCAAGTCGGCAGAACTCACCGGGCAGTGGGAGCGCAAGCTCCGCTTGATTGAAAATGGCGAACTTGAGATGCAGCAATTCATGGTGGAGATGAAAACCATGGTGTGGGAACTCATTCAGCAGGTGAAGCTATCGCCCCGCAAGACAATTGCCATGCACAAAGAGGCGAAGCCTGCGGCAAAAGCACCAGCCAAAGCAAGCACTGCGAAGCAAGTCAAAGCATTGACTTGTCCCAAATGTGGCAAAGGCGAGATGTTGAAAGGCAAGGCAGCATGGGGTTGCTCGCAAGTGCGTGAAAAAACGTGCGACTTCATTGTGCCCTTCGAGCAATTCGGCAAGAAGCTCACCGAAAAACAATTTGAAGCTTTGGTGTCGAAGAAGAAAACGGCAGCTATCAAAGGCTTTTCGCATGGCGAACTCAAAATTGTCGGCAAGCTGATTTTGAATGACAATCACACGGTAAGCTTAGAAACCGAAATTAAAGCCGACACCGTTTGCCCATCTTGTGGGCAAGGCAAAATCCTAAAAGGAAGCACCGCTTTCGGCTGCTCGAATTATAAGAATTGTGGATTTAGGATGGCGTTTGTGGTGAATGCGTAGGGGCAGACCTATGATAGCTTTTGATTTTCATTTAAGCAATTATTCTTACCTTTGCAACAGCGGTAAAATTTACTGCTGTTGCAAATCAAATTACAACCCCCAAAACAATATGACAGGAAAAGACCTTAGAATAATCTTTATGGGAACACCCGATTTTGCGGTGGAAAGTTTGCGTGCCTTGGTGGAAGGTGCAGTGTGTAATAAGATGTAAAACGGAAATTATGCAAATAGTTCAAAACACAACTAATCGTTTGTTTCCATCTATAGAAGAACTTATTGAGCAAAAAGGGCGAAATTTAGCTCGTTACTTGAATGTTGAAATCAGTCAGTTGTATTGGTCGATAGGTAATCGGATTATTTCGGAAGTAGAGTATCAAACCTACTCGCAATATGGGCAACAGATTATTGCGACACTGTCGCAAAGATTAACTTTAAGATTTGGAAAGGGATATAGCTATTCTGCATTGACACGTATGATTAAGGTGGCAGAAATTTTTCCTAAAGAAATGTTTGCGACACTGTCGCAAACATTGAGTTGGAGTCATTTTATTGAGCTAATATCTATTGAAGACCCTACGAAAAGACTATTCTACCAACAGATGACAGTTGTTGAGAAATGGAGCGTAAGGACACTTCGCCAGAAAGAAGACGCTATGCTTTTTGAACGCACCATTATCGCATCTAAACCTGATGATGTCATTGTCCAATCATTAGAAAAGACAACAGAAAGTGAAGAGATTATTATCTAGACTTGCTTTTTTATCATCGTAAGCTAAATTGTTTGGTAGCTATTGACTTAAAATTGGGTAAGTTTAAACCAGAATATAAAGGTCAGATGGAATTGTATCTGAGATATTTGCAGAAACATGATCGTCAGCCTCATGAAAATCCTCCTATTGGATTATTACTTTGCAGTGAAGGCAATACGGAGCATATCGAACTGCTTCTAATAGAGGATGGAAATATAAAAGTAGCTCAATATTTGACTACCTTCCCCGATAAGCAATGGTTTGTCGATAAACTGAACAAATCAATTGCAATAGCCCAACAAAGTGCAGAGCTATTTAAAAAATAAGATTTATTTTGCAGAAATGAATTTCGTATAAATTACAACCCCCAAAATAATATGACAGGAAAAGACCTCAGAATAATCTTTATGGGAACACCCGATTTTGCGGTGGAAAGTTTGCGTGCCTTGGTGGAAGGTGGCTATAATATAGTAGGTGTAATCACACCGCCCGACCGTCCTGCTGGGCGTGGGCGACAGGTGCAACAATCGGCAGTGAAGCAATATGCGGAATCGGCAGGGCTGCACGTGCTGCAACCTGAAAAGCTCAAAAATTCCGAGTTCATTGCGGAGCTTGAAGCTTTGCAAGCCGATTTGCAAGTGGTGGTGGCGTTTCGCATGCTCCCCGAAGTGGTGTGGGCAATGCCGAGATTGGGCACCTTCAACCTGCATGGTTCTCTTTTGCCACAATATCGGGGCGCAGCTCCGCTCAATTGGGCCGTTATGAATGGCGACAAGGAAACGGGGGTAACTACCTTCTTGCTTTCGCACGAAATCGACACCGGCGCAATTCTTTTCCACG
>JBKECD010000125.1:0-6660 GCA_047974225.1 Mangrovibacterium sp. | reverse complement strand
GTCTTCATTCTTTGGGGGAATTATGCCATCAACAAACGAAATCTCATCGACGAAAACAAGCACTTGGTGCTCACTTCGGTTCACCCCTCGCCACTATCGGCAAGTCGGGGATTCTTCCACAATCACCACTTTTCAAAAGCCAATGAGTATTTAGTGAAAAGTGGAAAAAGTGGTGTGGAGTGGTGAGAGCTCCATATAAAAATATTCCCTGTCCCCTGATTGTCATAGGAATTGAAGTTCCGGTCATCACAATCAAGAATTAACAATTTGAACGCTGTCGAACCTACAAGTGTCCAAATGCATTGCATTTGCATGCTGTCGAACTTGCAAGTGAGTAAACGCTGTTCAGTTTTAATCAAGGCTGCATTATTCTCACCGACTAAACTCCTCCAACATCGACTTATTCAGCACATACACCACACGTGATTCCATGCGGATGGCTCCTGCTTGCACCAACTCGGCAAAAGCTTTGGTGAGAGGCGGACGAGCCACAGCGAAATATTCCGCGAGCTTCGATTGGGTCATCGGCAATTCAAAATTCTGAAGATGCTCGCCTGCTAGTGTGAGCAAATATTTGGCGAGTTTCTGCTTGATGGTGCGCAAGGAAAGCAAGTCGATGCGTTGTGCTAGAAACTGGGTGCGTGAGGAAATCACATTAAGGAAATTCACCATCATCTGCTGATTGCAATGCAGCATCTGTTGAAATTCGGCTCTTGAAAGCTGAATAATTTCCACTTCGGTGTTCGACACCACACTCACCGGATATCTATTCTGACTGCCGAAAATGAAGCTCGGCGCAAGCAGCTTGGGCGCATCGAGTGTGGCTACTTGTGTAACCTTCTCGCCTTGCCAAATCTCGGTGCGAACTGTCCCCTTAATCAGCAAAAGCACTCGCTCAATCGGCTCGCCCTTGGTGGCAATGAGCTGCTCCTTATCGTGTTTTTGCAGTTTGAAATGAACCGTGGCGAAAAGCTCCTCAAGCCGACTAAGCTCGATTCCTTTGAAAAGTGGCATGCCGCCTATTGACTGAAATATTTCCATAAAATCATCGTTTGGTAATAACTATTACATGAGGATTAACATCGTGAAGCTAGTTTTGTTTCATCAAACAACCCCATAAAACGATTAGAAATGGAAAATATGTTTTGTTTTCAATGTCAAGAGGCCGCCAAAGGCAGCGGCTGCACCATCAAAGGAGTGTGCGGAAAAACCGATGATGTGGCGAATTTGCAGGACACTTTATTATATGTCTTGAAAGGCATTGCGGTGCTGCATGAAGAGTTGGAGCAAGTCGGCAAATCAGATGAGCGTGTGGCAAAGGAGCTTTTCGATGGACTATTCAGCACTATCACCAATGCGAATTTCAACCACACGGCATTTGTCATTCGCATCAAGCAAGCTTTGCGCCTGCGCAATCAGTTGCGCGAGCAAGTTGTGGCTGAGGGGCGGACTTTGCCGAGCTTCGGAGCGGTGCATTGGGAGGCTCGCACTTCCGAAGAATTTGAAGCCAAAGCGAAGGAAGTGGGCGTGATGAGTGAAGCCAACGAAGATGTGCGCTCGCTGAAAGAACTCATCATCTATGGGCTGAAAGGAATGGCGGCCTATGCCGAGCATGCCTATAATTTGGGCAAGGTGAATGCCGATGTGTTTCGGTTCATTCAGCAAACATTGGTGGCTACCACGCAGCCTCTTTCGGTGGATGAGCTGGTGACTCTCACCCTCGAAACCGGGAAATATGGGGTGTCGGTGATGGCACTGCTCGATGAAGCCAACACTTCTGCCTATGGCAATCCGAAAGCCACGAAAGTGAATATCGGTGTGGGCAAGAAGCCGGGCATTTTGGTTTCAGGACACGACCTGCGCGATTTGGAAGACCTGCTCATTCAGACTGCAAACACAGGCGTTGATGTTTACACCCACTCGGAGATGCTGCCAGCGCACTACTATCCAGAGTTGAAGAAATATCCGCATTTGGTGGGCAACTATGGCAATGCGTGGTGGCAGCAAGACCAGGAGTTTGAGTCTTTCAATGGTCCGATACTTTTCACCACCAACTGCATTGTGCCACCGAAAAAGAATGCTACTTACACCGACCGCATCTACACCACAGGAGCAAGCGGATTGGCAGGAGCTATTCACATCGAAGACCGCCGAGCTGGCGCAATGAAAGATTTTTCAGCCCTCATTGCTCATGCGCAAAAGTGCGCCGCTCCGGTGGAGATTGAGCAAGGGGAAATTGTCGGTGGCTTCGCCCACAATCAAGTGTTTGAATTGGCAGAGCCAATTGTTGAGGCGGTGAAGTCGGGAGCTATCCGTCAGTTTTTTGTCATGGCTGGTTGCGATGGGCGAATGAAAGGTCGGGATTATTACACCCAATTTGCCGAGCAACTGCCCCAAGATACGGTTATCCTCACCGCAGGATGCGCCAAATATCGCTACAACAAATTGCCTTTGGGCGACATCAACGGCATTCCACGTGTGATTGACGCTGGGCAGTGCAACGACTCCTATTCCTTGGCGGTGGTTGCCCTCAAACTGAAAGAGATTTTCGAACTGGAAGACATCAACGAACTGCCGATTGTCTATAACATTGCGTGGTATGAGCAAAAGGCGGTCATCGTGCTGCTGGCATTGCTCCATCTGGGAGTGAAAAACATCCATCTCGGACCAACATTGCCGGCTTTCCTTTCGCCTAATGTGAAAAATGTGCTGATTCAGAATTTCGGCATCGCAGGCATCACTAATGTGGCAGAAGATTTGAAAATGTTTTCAGAAAAACATTCAGCGTAAGAGTAAATGCGATTTCCTTGCTCACTCCGCACATCACACTAATTTGCTACCTTTGCCCCAAAGAACTAAATTTTAAAGCATGAAACTAAAAGAAGGGAATCGGATAGAGTTTAAACGAGAACTGACCAGTAGGTTAGAAAATGAAGTGATTGCCTTTTTGAACTATCGAGAGGGAGGGAAGATGTATATCGGTATTGAAGATGATGGCAAAGTAGTTGGTGTGTCTGATGCTGATAGTGTGCAGTTGCAAATAAAAGATCGTTTGAAAAACAACATACAACCATCTTGCCTTGGGCTTTTTGATGTGGTGCATGAGGTGATAGATGACAAAGATGTTATCAAGATAGATATCGCAAGCGGTTCTGAGAAACCTTATTACATTAAGAAAATAGGAATGAGCACAAACATTCCGATAGAATAGAAATAACAAGTTATGGTGGATTGTTTGAAGGAATGACAGAAGAAGAGTTCTTTACAGGCTTGTCATTTCCTCGAAATAAAGAATTGATGCGTATTTATCGAGACTTAGGGATGGTTGAGCAATTAGGCTCTGGTGTTCCTCGAATTTTGAAAGCATATGATCGCAGTTGCTTCAAATTCTCGAATAGTTATTTGCGAATGTCTTTCCCAATTCGTATTGCGGCACAGCAGGAGTTGCAATCGGAAAATAAGGCTAGTGTGGGCGTTGCTGCTAAACAGCAGGAGTTGCAGCAGGAGTTGCAGCAGGAGTTGCAGCAGGAGTCCCTATATGGTAAAATATTGAATGTGTTAATTGCAAATGAAACGCTATCAACACAGGAAATATCAGATGAATTAGAACAGAAGTCGATATCAGGACGGCTTTATGTGATAATAAATAAGCTCCGTGAAGATCGGCTTATAGAATGGACAATTCCCAACAAACCTAAAAGTTCAAAGCAAAAATATCGAATAACTGAGCGTGGGAGAATGTTTTGCAATATGCTGAAAGAGTAGGCGTATGGGATGCTTTGCTCACCTTCAAAAACAAAAAAAACATGACAGACATCACTCAAACATTAAAAGACGAGCACCAAAATATTCTTCGGGTGCTGCAAGTTGCCGAGCAAAAATGCACCGACATGGAGCACGGCAAAGCTATTGATAGCGATTTCTTTCTGAGGCTATTCGACTTTATTTCGATTTATGCCGATAAGTTTCACCATGCCAAAGAGGAGGACGTTCTCTTCAAGGCGATGTTGGAAAATGCACAACATCTGCACTGCAACCCCGTGCCGGTGATGCTTTATGAGCATGATGAGGGGCGGAAGTTTCTGCAAGAGATGCGCCATGCGCTCGCCCAAAATCAGAAACAGGAGTTGCTGTTTGCCACACGATGCTACATCGACCTGCTCAGCAATCACATCTATAAAGAAGACCAAGTGCTTTATCCCATGGCGGAGGAAGCCATCAGCGAGGAGGAGAAACAGCTGGTGAATCAGCAATATGCCGAATCGGAAAAGCGAGTGAAAGCTGCGTTTGATGTGGAGGAGTTGCTGAATTGGGGGCTTGCGGTGTGAAGTAAAATCGGGTGTTTCTGACTGCTTTTTTTGCTGTTTGTTCTGTGAACTGACCAAAAAAGTACTATATTTGTTCAATCAATAGAACAAAACGACTATTTATGGATAGGATTACGCTGAAAAATGTCATGATGGACTATCAAAATGAGGTGTCAAATTATGAGGTGATGCCACGAGATTTCGGTTTTGAGGATTTCTCAAACTATATTTTTGTGGGAATACGGCGATCGGGAAAGTCTTATATGCTTTATCAACGCATACAGCAATTATTGAAGAAAGGAACCCGATGGGATGAGATGATTTATCTGAATTTTGAAGACGATCGTTTACTCGACATGACCTTGGCAGACTTAAATTTGGTGCTAGAGCTTCATTTGGAGATGTATGGCAAGAAACCGATTCTGTTTTTAGATGAGATTCAGAATGTGGAGGGCTGGGAACGTTTTGCTCGTCGCCTTGCCGACACAAAGCATCGAGTGTATATCACGGGGAGTAATGCGAAGATGCTCAGCCAAGAAATTCAGAGCACTTTGGGTGGGCGATATATTTCTATTCAGGTTTACCCCTATTCATTTCAAGAGTATCTCGCAGCCAACGAGCTGGAGCTGAATGAGCGATTACTAAATTCTACCGCAGGGCGAGCTGAAATGTTTGATAAGTTTAACGCTTATTTTAATTACGGGGGATTTCCAGAGGCTGCACGGCTATCGGTGAAACGAGATTATCTCATCAGTGTCTATCAGAAAATCTTCTTGGGAGATATTGCCATTAGATATTCGATATCCAACATCTTCGCTTTGCGAGTGATGTTTAAGAAATTGGCAGAAAGCATCAAACAGCCGTTGTCATACACGCGAGTAACTAATATGGTGTCGTCGGCGGGGGTAAAGATTAGCAAGAACACAGTGATTAATTATATTGAATATGCCAAAGAAGCTTGGTTGATTAACACCATTCAGAATATTGCAGGAAAGTTGGCGGACAAAGAAATGAATCCCAAATATTATTTCACCGACAATGGTATTTTAAACCTATTTCTGCTTGATGCCAACACTTCTTTATTGGAAAACATCGTGGCTATTCATCTGTTGCGAACCTATGGAAGAGAAGATGCTGTGTTTTTTTATAACAAAGGTGTTGAAGTTGATTTTTATATTCCCGAAGCGGCTTTGGCCATTCAAGTGTGCTATCAACTCAATGGCGGAGATGATACTTTCGAGCGAGAAACAAATGCTTTGATCAAGCTCTCAAAAGTGCTTGAATGTCGCCAACTCATGATTATTACCTATGATTCAGAAGAAATAATAACTATCGGCAATAAAACAATTGAGGTGATTCCTGCATGGAAGTTTTTGCTACAATCATCTCACAAAAACCTTGCCGCCTTCTTCTGATGCTAGATTCGAAGAAGATGATACTTCAAAAAACAAATCGGGCATACCTTCACAGATATGCCCGATTAAGCCTCCTGAGAGGCATAGTATTCATCTTTGTGGTTCTATCCCTCCCCTTCGGTTGCTGAGTGAAGTCGAAGTGCGGGGAGGTTAGGAGGGGCTTTATTTCTAGCTGTTCAGCTTTTCAATCTTCGCTTGGGCAATTTCAATTGCTTTGTGCAGCTTGTCTTGGAGCACTTCTTTCGGAGGAAGCAGTGTGAGATATTCAGCTACACGGATATTGCTTTGGTGAAGCTGCATCAACTCCACATGCTCTTCATTCTTGCCCGAGCACAAGATTAAACCGATAGGGCTATTTTCACCTTCCACAGCTTCGTGCTTTTGGAGATAGTTCAGATAAAGCTCCATCTGCCCTTTGAATCCAGCTTCAAATTCCCCAATCTTGAGGTCGATGGCAACGAGCGACTTTAAGCGGCGATGATAAAATAAGAGGTCGATGTAATAATCTCGATTGTCGATAGTGATGCGTTTTTGGCGCGCAAGGAAAGCAAAGTCAGTTCCTAGTTCGACAATAAAACGCTGAAGTTCTGCCAAGATGGTATTCTCTAAGGCAGAATTTAAGTCAAAAATGCAACCTTGTTATTAAATAATATTTCCTCCATTTTTTGAATTGGAGTTTGGTAATTGAGGTGGGTTCTAAAAATTAGTTTTTTTGATTTTTCAGACAAAACAGAAGCGAAGAACCCATTAACGCCACTGCTCAATCAGTTTTAATTTGTGATAATATATAGTTTTTTTCTACTTCATTCTCTTTTTTCTTACAACAAGACGCAATCATCCCATGATATTCAATCTCAATACTTGTTCAAATCTAAAAAGGTTATAGGTTAAATTCATCAATCCGATTATTCCAGTTGCTCGTTTTATTCCCACCGACC
>JBKECD010000005.1:0-7470 GCA_047974225.1 Mangrovibacterium sp. | reverse complement strand
AAGTATAAGCACCATGCTATTTGACGATTGGGAAACACAGCAGACCGATGGCATTTCCAAAACATTGCTTTGGGAATACGATTTGAGCACCTTCGACTGGCAACAGATGAAGCGGCTGGTGGTGCAGCGCGTGGTGGAAAGAGGTTGGTTTAAGGATTACTATGCAGCCCTTAAACTCTATGGCGGAGTGGACAATGTGCGTGAAATCATAAAAGAGATTCCTGTATTGTCGGATAGAGATATGAATTTTGTCTGTGCGTATTTTAATCTTAAAAAGGAGGAACTGAAATGCTACACTTGGAAACAGTCAAGGGAGGAACGTTTGCTCTCCGAATAAATATTTAATATAAACAAGTGCCTTTAATCCTTAGACGGAAGAGGCTAAAAAACAGAATATGGCAGATTATGGATTATTGAGCAAGGCGGAAGCCATTCAGCATCGGTTTGAAGAAGTGGGGCAGCAGATTACTGACCCTGCCACAATGGCTGACATGAAACGCTATGTGAAGCTCAATCAAGAGTATCGACAGCTAGAGAGCTTGGTCGGTGCATTCAACGAATACCGTCAGTTGATTGACAACATCAAGTCGGGCGAGGAGATGCTCGCTGAAGAAAGCGACCCCGAGATTCGCGAAATGGCGAAGGAAGAAATCGAGCAAAGCAAGGAGGCTATGCCGATCAAAGAGCAAGAAATCAAATTGCTTCTTGTGCCTGCCGACCCTGAAGATGCGAAGAATGCCGTGCTGGAGATTCGTGCCGGAACAGGTGGCGATGAAGCGAGTATTTTCGCAGGCGACCTCTTCAAAATGTATAGCAAGTTTTGCGAAAAGCAAGGCTGGCGCATGGAGGTTACCAACATCAGTGAGGGCACATCGGGTGGCTACAAAGAGATTGTGGCGAATGTAACAGGTGAAGGTGTCTATGGTGTCTTGAAATATGAATCGGGTGTGCACCGTGTGCAACGTGTGCCGCAGACCGAAACGCAAGGACGTATCCATACTTCGGCAGCGTCGGTGGCAGTGCTCCCTGAGGCCGATGAGTTTGACATTGAATTGCGCAACGAGGATATTCGTCGTGATGAGTTCTGCTCTTCAGGTCCCGGTGGGCAATCGGTGAACACCACCTATTCGGCAATTCGCCTAACACACATCCCTACGGGTATTGTGGTGCAATGCCAAGACCAAAAGTCGAAACTCAAAAACCTCGACAAGGCAATGGCGGAGCTTCGCACACGGATCTATAATATGGAGCACCAGAAGTATCTCGATGAGATTGCCTCAAAGCGCAAAACCATGGTTTCCACAGGCGACCGCTCAGCAAAGATTCGCACCTACAACTGGCCGCAAGGACGGGTAACCGACCACCGCATCAACCTTACGATGTATAACCTCCAAGCCATCATCGGCGGCGAGATTGATGAAATCATCGAGAAACTGCAAATCGAAGAGAACGCAGAAAGATTGAAGGAATCGGAAATTTAGCCCCCTCTAACATGGCTAAATTCACCTACACCGCAGAAATCAAGCCCGTCCCTGAAAAGGGCGGGGCTTATGTGGAGTTTCCACACAACATCAAAGAAATGTTTGGCAAAGGGCGATTGAAAGTCCTAGCTCACTTCGATGGTGTGCCCTATGAAGGCAGCGTGGTCAATATGGGGGTGAAGAACCCCGATGGCAGCGTGTGTTATATCATCGGCATTCGGAAAGACATTCAAAAACAAATCGGCAAGCAAGCCGGAGATAGGATTAATGTAGAGATTGAGGTGAGTCCCCTAACTCATAACTCATAACTCATAACTCATAACTCACAACTCAAATGAACAGTCAACAATTATTCGAACAAATCCAAGCCAAACGCAGCTTTCTTTGCGTGGGGCTCGACACCGACATTAAGAAAATCCCTCAGCACCTTTTGCAAGAGGAAGATCCAATCTTTGCTTTCAACAAAGCAATCATTGATGCGACGCAAGACCTTTGTGTGGCATATAAACCCAACCTTGCTTTCTATGAAAGCCTAGGCGTGCAAGGCTGGATTTCACTCGACAAAACCGTGAAATACATCCGAGAGAACTATCCCACGCAGTTTATTATTGCCGATGCGAAACGTGGCGATATTGGCAACACTTCAGCCATGTATGCTCGTGCTTTCTTTGAAAATATGGACTTCGATTCGGTAACTGTTGCCCCTTACATGGGTGAAGACTCGGTGAAACCATTTATGACCTATGAAAACAAATGGGTGATTCTCCTTGCGCTCACTTCCAACAAAGGAGCGTTCGACTTCCAATTCAAAAAGGATGCCGAAAGTGGCGACCAGCTCTTTGAAACTGTCTTGAAGACTTCGCAAACATGGGGCACGGAAGATAACCTGATGTATGTCGTTGGCGCAACCAAAGCCGAAAACCTCGAAGGTATCCGCGAGCTAGTGCCTAATCATTTCTTACTAGTGCCGGGTGTAGGCGCACAAGGCGGAAGCCTCGAAGAAGTGGCAAAATATGGCATGAACGACCAATGCGGATTGCTCGTAAACTCTTCGCGTGGCATTATCTATGCTTCAACCGGAGAAGACTTCGCCGACGTGGCTCGCCAAGAAGCCATGAATGTGCAAGTGGATATGGAAGAACTGTTGTTAGAAGCGGAGTTGCTGTAAGAGCCTGTACTTCGACTGCGCTCAGCAAATACAAAGCCGCAAAGAGTTTCATCTCTTTGCGGCTTTGTTTTCAATTAGACGCACGACTGTGCGTCTCTACAATTCATAAATTCTCGTTGATTTATGCCGATAAGTCAATTCGATATTATATTTCTCGGTGAGGTGTTCGAAGGCATACATCGCCACTTCGGGGCTGTTGTTTTCGGCGGAAAGGTGGCTGAGCAAGACGGTGTGCAGCTTTTCGCCAGCGTGATTTGCCACGAGTTCTGCTGCTTGCTCATTCGATAAATGTCCTTTGTGCGATTGCACTCGCTCTTTGAGGTGCATCGGATATGGTCCATTCCAAAGCATCTCGGTGTTGTAGTTTGATTCGAGGAAGACAAACTCGCATTGCGAAAATTCACGCTGCGCCTTTTCATCGGCGATGCCCAAATCGGTAATTACCCCCACATGATGCCCCTTGCTGACCACTCGAAACGAACAGCCATCGGCAGCATCGTGATGCTTGGCGAAGGCGTGGATTTCAAAATCTCCGATTTGAAACACGCTGTCTGCTTCAAACCATTTCACCGCAAAGGGGCGAATGGATTTGCGTGTGGCGTTGAAAGTCGCCTTAGTCATATAGATTGGGATGTTGAGCTGATTGCTCAACACACGAGCTCCGCGCGCATGGTCGCTGTGTTCATGGCTGATGATAGCCGCTTTGATCGTGCTGGGGTCGATGCCAATTTCGAGCATGCGAAGCTGCAATTGGCGCGAGCTCAGCCCAGCGTCAATCACAATGGCTTCCCTGTCGGTGCCGATATAGTAGCAATTGCCATTGCTGCCCGAAGCAAGGGCGCAGATTTTAAGTTTGCCCATTGCCAGCCTCCATGAATTGTGCGAGCAAATCGCTCGTGGTGATATGGTCGTTGGTGATAATATAGCGTGCTTTCAGATAGAACGGGCGACGATTGACCAGCATATCATCCACCAAGGCTGTGAGCTCTTCTCGGCTTTTGCCTTTCACGAGCGGACGCTCGCTACCAGATTTGCTCAATCTCTCCACCAGCACCTCGGGGCTAATATCGAGAAAGATGCACGCCCCTGTGCGGTTCATAATGTCGATATTATCGAAGAAGCAAGGTACGCCACCACCGGTGGCAATCACCACATCTTCAAATTCCGACACCTCTTTCAGGCAGGCGTGTTCTTTCTTGCGAAAGTCCTCTTCGCCTGTTTCCGCAAAGATTTGCGGAATACTTTTGAAGTGTTTTGCTTCGATAAACTTATCGAGGTCGATGAAGTTTAATCCCAGCTCTTTGGCAAGCTCTCTACCAAGGGTAGTCTTGCCGCAGCCCATATATCCCACCAAATATATTCTCATTGTTTAATCGAATAAAGAAGCCTGAGTGCTATCGCTTTGGGGGCGTTTCACTTCAAACTCTACGTTTGTATCTTCTTCGCTGTCCTCTTCCACTTCCTCCACTTCTTCGGGAGTTGTTTCCCTCACCGCTGCAATCTCATAGCTTGATAGTCGTTTGCCACGTGCTTTATATGATTTCACACCGATGAACTCGGCAGCGTCAATTTCTTCTGCGGGGCGACTTTCATTCTTTCCGCCGAAAGCGATTTCGAAAGTTGGGTTTTCCGCCCAGCTCATGCAAACCACTCGGTTTGCCTCATTGTCGCCGATGAAGCTCACTCGCTTGCCACGTGTTTCGTCCACCTCAAAACGCTTGATATAATAATAGTCTTGGTCGGCATCAAAGAACACCACAGTGAGTATTTTGCCAATCTTTTGCTTCATCAGCTGCACCACGTCGGTTTCAAAGTGATTGCTGAGGTCGAAGTTATAGAGTTGGAAGTCGCCATTCTGATAGAAAGCAATGATTTGGTCATCGCCTTGAAACTCGCCCACAAACTCGCCACGTCCATCCGAATTTAGGCGAAGAACATCCTTGTCGAAGTAGATTTTCCGTCCGCCAAGCGTCGAAACACCTTTTTCTTTCATTGAAATCTTTTGAATCTCGAATTTCGAAAGAATATTCCCCATGCTTGCCCGCCCTTTGATGGCAAGGTCGCTAAAGTCAGTGTCAAAATGCAGGCGCTTCATGCGTGCTTGGGGCTTCAGCACAATTTTCAGCACTTCGGCTTCACCATTGGGGTTGGCAGTGAAATAACACACCTTCGAGCCCTTTGAGCCTTTGGTGAGGTCATACTCCCTATCGCGTGTGATGGCGGTTACGGCAAAGCGCTTGATGTAATAATTTCCCAATTTCCCATCGCGATACACCGCATTATAAATCGTCCGCTTGTCGTTTTTCTTGAAGATTGCCACATGGAGGATATTCTTGCCGATGAACGCTTTGTCGGTTACACGAGTAACCATGTAAGTACCATCTTTGCGGAAGATGATAATGTCATCAATGTCGGAGCAATCGCAGATATACTCCGCCTTTTTCAAGCCTGTGCCCATGAATCCCTCTTCATAATCCACATAGAGTTTCGCATTGGTTACCGCCACCTTGCTCGCCTCGATGTTCTCGAAGCTTCGGATTTCCGTTTTGCGCTCACGCCCTTTGCCATATTTCGTTTTGATGTTTTCGAAATAAGCAATCGCAAATGGAATGATGTGCAGAATATTGTGGTTGATTTCCTTAATCTCCTCTTGAATGCCTTTGATGATATTATCTGCCTTATCGGAATTAAATTTCAAGATGCGAGCCATCTTGATTTCCATCAGCTTCATAATGTCATCGCGCGTTACTTCACGAATGAAATCAGGCTTCCAAGGTTCTAGTCGCTTGTCGATGTGCGCCACAGCAGCGTCCATATCAGGAGCTTGCTCAAACTCTTTATCCTTATAGATGCGCTCTTCGATGAAGATTTTCTCTAGCGATGCATAATGCAGCTGATTTTCGAGTTCGCCACGGCGAATTTCGAGTTCGAGCTGAAGCAATCCTACGGTTTGGTTCGTATTCTTGCGGAGGATTTCGCTCACCCCCATGAAGTGCGGTTTGTCGTGCTCAATCACACAAGAGTTGGGCGAAATCGGCACTTCGCAATCGGTGAACGCATAGAGGGCATCAATCGTTTTATCGGAAGACACGCCCGGAGCTAGCTGCACCAAGATTTCGACTTTGTCCGACGTATTGTCATCAATATGCTTAATCTTAATCTTGCCTTTTTCGTTGGCTTTGATGATGCTTTCAATCAAGCTTCCTGTTGTTTTGCTGAACGGAAGTTCGGTGATGGCTAGCGTCTTGCTGTCGATTTTTTCAATCTTCGCCCGCACCTTCACTGCACCGCCACGCACGCCATCGTTATATCTCGCCACATCAATCGCACCCCCGGTGGGGAAGTCGGGATAGAGTGTGAACTCCTCATCGTTGAGGTGGGCAATCGAAGCGTCAATCAGCTCGATGAAGTTGTGGGGCAATATTTTTGAAGCCAAGCCCACCGCAATACCCTCCACACCTTGCGCCAGCAAGAGTGGGAATTTCACCGGCAGGGTGATTGGCTCGTTGTTTCGACCGTCATAGGAAAGTTTCCACTCCGTTGTTTTGGGGTTGAACACCACATCGAGGGCGAATTTCGTCAGCCGTGCTTCGATGTAACGTGGTGCCGCTGCGCCATCGCCTGTGAGCACGTTCCCCCAGTTTCCTTGCGTGTCAATCAGTAATTCTTTTTGCCCCAGCTGCACCAGCGCATCACCAATCGAGGCATCGCCATGGGGGTGATACATCATGGTCTGACCGATGATGTTTGCCACCTTCGTATATCGCCCATCGTCCATCGAGCGCATGGCGTGGAGGATGCGTCGTTGCACCGGCTTCAATCCATCATTGACATAAGGCACGGCACGTTCCAAAATCACATAAGAAGCATAATCGAGAAACCACGTTTCATACATCCCCGAGAGGTAGGTGATTTGCTCGTCTTGCTCCAACTTGGGCTGTTCGTTATTGAGTTCTTCAGTCATGGCGTTTAATTAGTAGCTTTTAATTGTTCCTCATCATCTTGCTCCACGTGGAGGTTTTCGATGATAAAATCTTGGCGTTGGGGCGTGTTTTTCCCCATGAAGAAAGTCAGCATATCTGCCACCGACTCATGTTTCTTCATCGTAACAGGCTCTAGGCGAATATCCTCGCCGATGAAGTTTTTAAACTCATCGGGCGAAATCTCGCCAAGCCCTTTGAAGCGAGTAATCTCGGCAGTCTTGCCGCATTCCTTAATGGCATCAATGCGCTCTTCATCGGAATAGCAATAGAAAGTTTTCTTCTTATTGCGCACCCGGAAGAGTGGCGTTTGCAATATATAGAGGTGTCCTCGCTTAATCAAGTCGGGGAAGAATTGCAGAAAGAACGTAATTAATAGTAGTCGAATATGCATCCCATCGACATCGGCATCGGTGGCGATAATGACTTTATTATAGCGCAAATCGTCGATGCTTTCTTCAATGTTGAGTGCCGCTTGCAGGAGGTTGAACTCCTCATTCTCATAGACCACCTTTTTGGTCAGCCCATAGGAGTTCAGCGGCTTACCTCGCAAGCTGAACACCGCTTGAGTGCTCACATTGCGCGATTTGGTAATCGAACCACTTGCGGAATCTCCCTCAGTGATGAAAATGCTCGATTGCCCCTCTTCGTCTTTGCCTGAATTGAAGTGGGTGCGGCAATCACGAAGCTTCTTATTGTGCAGACTCACCTTTTTGGCTCGCTGGCGTGCGAGGGTCTTAATGCCTGAAATCGCTTTGCGCTCACGCTCGGAATCCTGAATGCGTTGCAACAAGGCTTCCGCCACTTCGGCGTTCTTGTGCAGGAAGTTGTCCACCTCCTT
>JBKECD010000178.1:0-25453 GCA_047974225.1 Mangrovibacterium sp. | reverse complement strand
CAGCCAAAGACAAAGCCACAGGCAAAGAGCAATCTATCCGCATCGAAGCATCATCGGGTTTGAGCGATGCTGAAATCGAAAGAATGCGCGCTGAAGCTGCTGCCAATGAGGCATCGGACAAAGCAGCTCGCGAGAAAGTGGACAAATTGAACCAAGCGGATTCGATGATTTTCCAAACTGAAAAACAATTGAGCGAATTTGGCGACAAATTGCCAGCCGACAAAAAAGCTCCTATCGAAGAGGCTTTGGCTGAATTGAAAACAGCTCATGCAGCGCAAGACATTGCTGGCATTGATGCCGCTACGGAAAAACTCAACACTGTTTTCCAAGCTGCAAGCCAAGAGATGTATAACGCCCAAGCAGGTGCCGAAGGTGCTGGTCAGCAACAAGGCAACGCCGGCGGTCAACAAGGCGGAAAAGATGATGGCGAAGTAACTGATGTGGACTTTGAGGAGGTGAAGTAAGCTTCACTACTGTAAATAAAGAAAATCCCCTGCAATGCACATTGCAGGGGATTTTTGTTTAACTTTACGCTTGATTTAAAACCAATAACACATGACTACACTAACTTCTCAAACCAACTTATACAGCCAAGTAGCAGAGCTACTAAACTTAGCTCGCACCCAAGTCGCTCGCACCATCAACAGTACAATGACCCAAACCTATTTTGAAATCGGTCGGTTGATTGTGGAAGATGAGCAAGGGGGTGAGGCAAGGGCGGAGTATGGGAAATATATTTTAGAAGATTTATCTAAACGATTGACACCTGAATTTGGAAAAGGTTTTTCAAAAAGAAATCTTGAGCAAATGCGTAAGTTTTATCTTACATACTCAATTTCCAAGACAGCGTCTTGGAAATTACAATCACCTGATAATAATGGAGAAATATCTACTCTTCCAATTGCGCAGACAGTGTCTGCGCAATTACAATCATCTGATAATAACGAACAAACTGCTCTTTCTGTAAAATCCGAGAAACTGTCTAGTATTTTCAATCTCAGCTGGTCGCACTACTTATTCCTCATGCGTATTGACAATGAAAACGAACGCAAATTCTATGAAATAGAGTCGGCAGAGAATAATTGGAGTTTGAAGGAATTGAAGCGACAATTCAACACTTCTCTTTATGAAAGACTCGCATTGAGCCGAGATAAAGAGGGAGTGATGAAACTTGCACAAGAGGGGCAAGTCATAACTCGCTTTGAAGACACTATCAAAGAGCCATACACACTCGAGTTCTTAGGGCTGCCCGAAGATAAACGCTATTCTGAATCCGAATTGGAGCAAAGCATCATTGACAAACTAGAGCATTTCTTATTAGAGCTTGGAAAAGGTTTTTTGTTTGTCGGGCGACAAGTTAGATTCACTTTCTCTGAAAAGCACTTTAAGGTTGATTTGGTGTTCTACAACCGCATTCTGAAGTGCTTTGTTCTCGTTGACTTGAAGATTGGCGAAGTAACTCACCAAGACCTCGGGCAAATGCAGATGTATGTGAATTACTATGACCGAGAAATGCGCATGGAAGACGAAAATAAAACCATCGGCATCGTCTTGTGTAAGGATAAAAATGAAGCTGTAGTCCGATATACGCTTCCTGAAGAGAATAATCAGATATTCGCTACAAAGTATCAGACGGTGTTGCCAAGCAAGGAGGAATTTAAGAGAGTATTGGGGGAGTAACAAAAAACCAAACCATGAGTGATAACACGAAAATATCAATCCGCTTCTTTGACGACCGCGAGGTGCGTGCGATATGGGATGAGGAAAACAGCAAATGGTGGTTTAATGTCGTAGATGTTGTAGCAGCACTTTATGGACAAGACGATTACACCAAAGCAAATAATTACTGGCGTTGGTTGAAACGCAAACTAACCAAAGCGCAGAATCAACTTGTGAGTACCACTCACGGTTTCAAATTCATTGCGCCTGACGGAAAAAAACGCTTAGCAGATACATTGGATAGCGAGGGGGTCATTTCTCTTGCTAAGCATTTTCCCAACAACAATGCAATAAAAATCGAAAGGATGCCCGAAAACTCGCTTGAAGAAATCATTGATAAATATGTGGAGATGAATATTGCTCATCCATTCATGGAAGGCAATGGGCGAAGCACACGAATTTGGCTGGACTTGATGCTGAAAAAGAATTTGAAAAAATGCACTGACTGGAGTAAGATTGGCAAAGTCGATTATATGAATGCCATGATCAAAAGCCCAACAAACAGCTCTGAATTAAAATCGCTGCTGAGGAATGCACTTACTGACGAAATCAACAGTCGTGAAATGTTTACGAAAGGGATTGACTATTCCTATTATTACGAAGAAAATGAATAAAAACGATCATATAACCGATGTTTTCTATATCCAAATCAGATACCATATTTGCACCACGACAACACAACTCACTGATAACCACATGCGATCAATTTTAGAAGTTTGAAGTAAGCTTCACTACTGTAAATAAAGAAAATCCCCTGCAATGCACATTGCGGGGGATTTTTGTATCTTTGCCATTGGATTGAAACTGAAAATTATGCCCGAACAACAAAACATAGAATACAAATCTTCTTGGCACGACGACTATCTGAAATGGATATGTGGTTTTGCTAATGCGCAAGGCGGGCAAATTTACATTGGCAAAGATGACACAGGAGAGGTTGTTGGTTTGACTGACCACAAAAGACTCATGGAAGATTTGCCCAATCGAATCAAAAACAACTTAGGCATCACTGCCGAAGTCAATCTTCTGCTTGATGAGGGTAAGCATTATATCGAAATTAAAGTGCATCCTTATTCTGTGCCACTATCGCTTCGTGGAAGATATTATTATCGCAGCGGAAGTGTGATGCACGAGCTGACCGGAAATTCACTCAATGAGTTTCTTCTTAAACGTTCGGGGCTCACTTGGGATGAAGTGACAGAACCGAGAGCCTCCTTTGATGATATTGATTGCCGATATCTGTTTCAAAGGTGGACTAATCGACTCTTGGGGACGTGGAACAGTGCGGATTATTGAAACTTGCAAAGAGGCAGGACTTCCCGAACCCGAACTATCGGAACGTGATGGCGGTTTCTTGGTAACTCTCTTTAAAGACAATCTAACGGAAGAGCAATTGGTGAAACTTGAGCTTAATGCAAGACAGATAAAGGCGGTTCTATATGTGAAAGAAAGAGGAAAGATTACAAATAAAGAGTATCAGGAGATAAATGGAATATCTAGACGAACAGCAACAGATGAACTAACAGAACTTGTAGCTAAGTTTGAGTTATTCAAAAACTCGGGATATGGAGCTGGTAGCTTCTATGAATTAATTGCGCATTAATTGCGCAAATTGCGCATTAATTGCGCAAAGGAACATAGGACTTTCGGACACGATGATCACATACAACTAAAATGACAAGATTACCGATGTTTTCCATATCCAAATCAGATTCCACATTTGCACCACGACAACACAACTCACTGATAACCACATGCGATCAATTTTAGAAGTTTGAAGTAAGCTTCACTACTGTAAATAAAGAAAATCCCCTGCAATGCACATTGCGGGGGATTTTTGTTTAACTTTACGCTTGATTTGGAAAACCAATAGCCCCGCTAGGGGTGGTATCTTTGTAGCATACAAGTTTTCCCTGCCCTGTGTTTCAGGGATGCATTGAGCCGCATTCAATGCGGCTCTACAACACGCCCTTTGGGGCGTTGGGGGTTGCCTGCGGGAATGGGTAGGGATGGGATTTAGGGGCGATATGCTTTTGCCACAAAGATATCTCCCCTAGCGGGGCTAAGACGAGGGCTCTACTTTTGCAACACTTCGGTCTGGATGTTTCGTTCCTCGATGTGGAACAAAATCTTGGCTGACTTCTGTTCTTCGGAAAGCACCACCGACTCGATGGTCATGTCGCGACGACCATTGGGGCGGACAATCTCAAAGATGAAATTAAAATTCACCTCCTCTTTTTCACCCTTAATCTTTGCCGAAACCAGCTCACCTGCCTTAATCAGCTCTTGATTAAAAACCGTGTCGCCACTATTCACCGTGTAGCACACCACTTGACTGATGTCGCCCGAGCAGTTGTTTTTAATTTCCAATTCAATACCTTTTGTCTGACATGAACTCACCGCAATGGCAATCATGACCAGAAAGAATAACTTTTTCATATCTCTTTTTTGATTTTAAATGACATCATAATTCTGTCTGGCAAAGATAGTCTTATCTGAGCAACTGGGGGCTTCTGCCATTGAAAAAAATACAAAAAGGAAGAAACAGGGTTGCTGAGCGGAGTCGAAGCATGGTTGCTGAGCGGAGTCGAAGCACCTATCTTCCCAGTGTCATAGAAACAAAAAAAGCACGCCTTACGGCGTGCCCCTTTTTATAAATTGCTTTTAGACAAATCATGGTCTGTCTGAAGCATGCAAAATGATTGTGTAGTAAACTGTTTCTGAAGCATATGCTGCATCAGTACCACTTCTAGTGTACCATCCAAAAGTAACACCTAGAGGTCCATTAAAAGCAGAACCTGGTGTTATTACAACATAATTTGAATTTGATTTAGGAGATACTCCAACACCTACCCAATTACCTTTAGGGTAAAGAGTAGGATAAGTAACCTTAACCATTGATGATGTACCATATTCAGCGTCAGCAGTAATCGTAACCTTAGGAGGCACAGTACCTAAATAACATTCCACCACGCGGTTCGTACCATTGATACCACTATCAGCATTATCAACAATTGTTACAAGGTATTCATTACCATCATCATCAGTAACCGTAAAGCCAACATTTTCAACAACAGGATCAGCACCTTTTTGAGTAATACCTAATGCGATGTATTGCTCATAATCTTCTTTAATTGCACCACTTTCAAGCATATTGGCAAAGTTAGAAGAAAGGGCTTCATAAACAGTATTTGAAACCACCACTACAACCCCACTACGATCAACTTCCACTTCTGTATTTTCAGTAGCCGAAACGGTTACAGTAGAGTAGCTCTCCGTGTCACCACTCAAAGAAGCCGAAAGCCAAGCACCACTTTCCGCCACGGAAAGCTTGCCATCAGCATCAGCCACAAAAACACAGAGATGCGTAGATTCGTCGTCATGCACCCTAGCTGTCAGGCTAGAAAAGCTTTCAGCAGCAGTAAAGCCTTTTTGCGCATCATCTTTAAGATACCAATAAGTGTCGCCTTTAGCACCAAACCAGAAGTCGTTTTTGCAGGTATTTGCCAACTCTGTTGGAGAAGAAGTGAAATTCACATAATCTTTAGGATATCCACCATAGTAAATAGGCACTTCAGCCTTTTTCACACCCACGGCATTTTTAAATACCAACTTTCCTTCTTTCACACCAGATCTAGAACACATTCCGTAGAAGCCTAAGGCAAAGGATTTAGGTGTATCAACAGTTCCTTCTTTGCAAGTGTCAGCAATCTGAGCAATCATACCGTATTCGTTTAGCTGAGAATAATCATTGAGTCCGATGATATCATTACCTTCAGCATCTACAGCTTCAAGAGTCCAGGCGAAGTTTCCTGTGATAGTAATCGGCACTGTTGCAGACACTCTCGCTGTTGTGGTGTTATACACGAAAGTAATTGGGTTTTCAGCGTCATAAACGATTTCGTTTTCGTCTGCATCTACACCAGTTACAGTAATCACATAAGCTTTTTCGCCACGCACAACAGTAGCTACCGTTTTCGTGATTTCGTTCATGGTCATTTTGATAATCGCCTCATCATCCACACCAAATGCCCAACCATCTTCAGTGATTTGCAACACCACTTCGTGTGCACCCACTTCGCCGTCGATTGTTTGTGCTTCGGTAGCCACAAACTGACACCATGCTTTGTCGGTTTCAAGCGACCATGCATAGTTAGCATCGAAACGAAGGGTGTCGGTGTCCCCCGGTTGAGTTGCACTCATTTCTTCAGCCACTGGGAAGGTTGGTTCTGGTGGAGGTGTTTCTTCATCCTCACAGCTCACTGCAAAGACTGCCAATGCAGCCATTGCCAAAGTTTTCAATTTTGTTTTCAATTGAATTTGTTTCATAATTCTCTCTTTTAAATATTAGTTACTAAAGTTATTTAATTTCGTCTATTCTTTTTCTTCCTTATCCGTTCTGCCCCATTCTCCGAAGCCTAACAAATGCATCTATTAATTGCAATTGCAGAATTAATTATTGCGTAAAAATATATGTTTTCCGCAATAAAACAAACAAAACGGCAAGAAAACAGTTGTTTTATAACATATACTCAATGGTTTTCTGCTTTTATTCGCCCTAATCCATAAATATTTGTTGTCATAACAAAAGCAAAAAGCAACGTTTCGCCACCACCCCGGGTTGAAACCCAGGGCTACAAAGATGTCGCCCCTATGGGGCTGCAAATTTGCCTTTTCCCTTTTCACCACCCCGGGTTGAAACCCGGGGCTACAAAGATGTCGCCCCTATGGGGCTGCAATTCTCAATTCTCAATTCTCAATTAGCACCGTTGCCTCTTCGCCCTCTGGTTTCAGGACTTTGAGCTTTAGTTTTTTCGTTGCTAGCGACTTGGTGAGCTTGGCATCATCTAGTTCTTCAGCTTTATATTTTCCTAGCTTCAAGATTTCATCGCCCACTTTCAAGTTTTCATTGGTCTCTTTGCTCACTGGGCGCAGCACCTTAAGCTGTTTTCCCTCATAGCCCAACAGATAGCCTTCAAAAATAAAATCCATCGGCAGCGTGGTATAGCTGTTCGGGGTGGTATATATCTGATAGGACACTAAATCGACAATCCAATTCATCCGACTGAGGGATTTGATTCCGATAGAACCCAACACTTCGTGTCGAGCGTGATTGTTGGGGTTGTAGGGCTCCATGGCTAGACTGGCATTAGGGAAGTTCATATTGGCAAACACCAAGCTATCGGTCTGCCCAATATATATTTTCGCACTTCCGCCCAATGATTTATTAAAAGACGCATACTGAGGCGTAATCGTCTTATAGATACTATCATTTTCCAATTGCTTCATGCCACTGCCAAAGAGGATGGCGGAATAGCCCGCCCCTGTATCGAAGATAAAATCGCATTCAAAATGCTTCCCATCCTTATGCATGTGTAGGGGCACCGTAGGCACTCCACTCGCATAGCTCATCGGTGTCGCTTGATATTCGCTTGGAGCTTCAAAATCGCCTATGCGATACAATTTAATGAGGTGATTTTCAAAATCCACCTCCGTGATAAAGTTTCGGAATAAATTAGAGCCTCCAATGATGCCATCAATTCCCTCGCCGATGTTTTCAAAAAGCACCAAGTTTTGATTGGGGATTTCCAACGAGTCGAGCACAAGGGTGTTGCCCTCCGACATATTGACTTGCATCTGCCCTCCCGGCACATTGGCGGTGTGCGATTTGGTGATTTTCACCTCGCAATCTTCTTGCAAGCTTTTCACTAGTGCCATGCCATCGGCACCCGTGTCGAAAAGCATGCGAAGTGGTCGGGCACTTTTATTAAGTGTGGCAGGGATGATAATCTTGCTTCCATCCAAATAGAAAGGCACAGCAGCCACAAAGTGCGACTCTTGCTTGCGATTCATTCCCATTCCTCGCTGGTCGATCCAATCCGAAAAGAGCAACTTGCCATCAGGGGCAAAATACACCTTCGAGCTCATTTCTTTTTCGCCAAACACATAGTTTACCATGCGGAAAGACTCCCCATCTTCTTGTTGCAAGTCGCCCCAATACATCGAGTCGGGCATTTGCACAAAATCAATAAAGGAGCGAAACATGTCGGCCGCATGCGGCTGCTGATAGATACCAGCCCGAAAAGACGGGCTGGTAATCTCTTTGACTAGTTTTTTATTGGCATTCACCAAGCAACTTCGATATTGCTGCATGGTCTGTTCGCTGGCGGTCTTCACGTCAGGGTTAGAAAATGAAAGACAAGCCAGCGCAAGGATTAGAAGAGGTAATATTGGTTTTCTTTGCATTACTTAGCGAGATTTCTTAGGAAATTTTCTGTCATACCGTGTGAAGGACGAGGCGCATCAATGGTAACAACCTTGCCTTCTTTATCAAAGATCATGAAGCGAGGAATACCCGTGATGCCATAGGCTTTCACCAAGTCAGAATCAAAAGCTTTGTCTGCCATCAACTGCACCCCTTTGAGGTCATTTGCTTTCACAAAGCTCGCCCATTTCTTTTGGTCTTTCACCTTGTCAATCGAAATGCTTAGGAAAGTAATTGGCTCGCCATGCATTTTTTCTTCCAAGGCTTTCAATTTAGGAATTTCTGCCTTGCAAGGACCACACCAAGTCGCCCACACATCCACATAGACCACAGTGCCTTTATAATCCGACAAGCGATGCTCTTTGCCATTCACGTCCACCCCTTTGAAATCATAGGCAGGAGAACCCTTTGAGAAGGTTCGGATAGAGATTTCAAATTGATTTAATTGTTCTTTCAGATAGTCGGTAGTGAAATAAGGCTCTACCTTTTCTTTAAAACGAAGATAAGTTTCGTCATAAGTCTTGATGCCACTCAATTGACCCAAGACATAATAGGCTTTCAATTGGTCGTTGGCTATTTCCTCCATCGAAAGCAAGATGTTTTCAGTAATCTCTTTGGGTTTGTCTTTAAACTTCATGGTCATATAAACATAGTCAGCCACGAATCCTAGCCCATAGGGCAATTCGAGCAAGCGAATCGAAGTAGGCGATTTTTCTTTGATAATTTCATCGTAATAGGCAGGAAAGTCAGCTTCGGTGGGGTGTTTCGTGCGCGGTGTCCGCACCATGCGGATAGCCGAGCAAATCATATCGGTTTCCACAAGGAGCTTCATCAGCTCATCAAAATTGGCATCTCCGGTATTGATATTAGCCTTGAAATCCTCCATCATCTTCACATAGCCGGGCAAGAGCGGGAAATAATCTAGATAGGTAGTGCGGGCATACATGAAACCATGCGAATGCGTATAGGCGGTGTCAATCATGCAATTCCACTCGCTGAGCAGTCGGTTTTTTTCCGAATTAGTTTTCACAAGCTCATAGCCATCGACTCTCAGGTTGATATCGACCTCTACGCCACCCTCAAAGTAGAAGCGTTTGAGGTCATGCTCTTGTAGTACCCGCTTTCCAGAAGGTTTTTCATTCACATTAATCAAGAAAAAGCCTGCTTCTTCCACGGGATACATCAGTGAGAAATCACCATTTTCTGCCACATCAGTCCGAGCCACTTCCACCTTATCACCTAGCACTGTTTTAAATAAGCGCACTTCTTTTTTTGCTACATCTTCACCGACAAAATGCCCTTTAATTGTGGCAAATCTTTTATCTTGCGCACTTGCCGACAAAACCACAACAGTCAGCAGCAGGGTATATACTGTTTTTAAAAATCTATTCATCATATTCTATTTATCTGATTATTTTAATAGTTCATCTAAAAGAGTTACTACTCTAGGGTCGCTAGGAAACCAAAATTTAGCCGAATACACCACCCCTTGAGGGTCAATCAGCATAAAACGAGGGATGGCATTCACCCCATAATGCTTCACAAAGCTATTGTCGAAGCCTGTTTTGGTGCGCACAGTGATGCAGTTTGTTCCTGCAAAGTGTTCATCGACATACTTGCGCCATGTTTTCTCAGCCGATTTTGTATCAACCGACAGCGACAAGAATGCAATGTTTTTACCCTTATATTTTTCCGCCAACTCAATGAAGTGAGGAGTCATCTGCTTGCAAGGACCACACCAAGTCGCCCACATGTCAATGAGCACATATTTCCCTTTGAAATCATCAAGGGTAACGAGTTTATCGTCGCCATCATAAACTTCCATTGGCACCGCCTTTTTCCTATCATAAGGATTAGACGCTACTTTCTGATACAGTTTTTCATATTCCGCCTTTCCTTGAGCGCTAAGCAATAACGGCTCCGCCGATTCAAACAATTCATCCACATACATGGTTTCCTTTTTGCGCACCAAGTTGTTCAACTCATTCAGCACATAGTATTCTCTCAACTCCGCATCTTTAATGATCATCCCCTTTTGATAGATATAATCTTTCACCGTGGGGTTAGTCTTGCCCATATCCTCATAAGCTTTCACATATCCTTTAATGATTTCATCTTTGAAGTGCTTATTGACAAATTTCTGCTGATTGGTCAGTTCAAAAGAAGCGATCTCTTCTAGAACAGCTTTCGGAGCTTCCTCTTTTCCGAGGAAAACAACCACGCCGGGGATTCTAATCAAGGTGTAGTGATAGGTCATTTGAATAAAATCTTCAAAAAACTGCACAAATTCTTCATCCTTGAAATTTTGTTTTGCCAATTCGTCTAATTGCGTTTGTACGCTTTTTTTGAAATTGGGAATAAAGTCTGCTTCAAAATACACATCTGGATCAACCTTGGGGTAATCTCTTAGCGCAGCTGTCTGCATAAAGTTGTTTTGCATCAGCACATTCCCTCCATCCCATACATATTTTTGCTTCCACGCTTCCAAATATTTATTTATTTGGTCATTTCCGCCTTTAACCTTTTTGTTTGCACCATCCACTTCAAAAGAATCACCAGGCTTTGCCCACATCAGGTAGGCATTTTTGTTGCAGCCCACAATCACAATTGTCGGCTCGCTTATCTTTTTCAAGCTAAGCGTATTTTCAGTAGCCCCATTTTTAGGCATAAAAACCGCACGGTCTTTATCGTCGGTGAATTGAGCTACCATCACCATGTCTTTCTCAACCCCTGTAACCTTAATGTTTACATCTTGTGCCCAAGCTCCTAGCGTAAGAGCCATGCACACTAATCCAATAAAAAATTGTTTCATCATATCCGTTTTAAAAAAGCAATGAGGAGCTTTCACCCTCATTACTTGATGTTATTTAAATCTATTTCGCGTTAATCACCACTTCTTCGCCATTGGCACCAATACCCCAAATCACCATCGACGTTTTCCATTCTTCCACTGAGAATTTCGCACTCAAAGATATATGAGTAGGATAATAACTATGTCGCACCTCATAGGCCACAATATTTTCCGAACCTGTAATAGTAATCGCATTGCTCACCCGAGTGTAAGTACCCGCCACCGGAGTTTTCGGATATTTAAACATCAGAGCATTATCCTCCGTGATGTATTTCAATCCTGCAGGAGCAGGAGGGAATCCCGAAGCTTTCGCCACAGCACCAAATCCCCAAGACGTAAAGAAAGACGACAAATCAACCGCCAACAATTCTGAAGCAGCCTGTGGCAAATAAGCATTCAATGTAGCCGTTTTATCTTGTAATTTATGATGCAAATCAGCATAAAACTCCGCATCATTTTTCACCATCGCTGCATATAGGTATAATTGCCAGAAAGGCATGATGCGCTCATTTTTGAAGTTATAGGTGTCGTTGAATGAGGTCAAAGACGCCTCAGGTACCAATATATTAGCAAAGCCATCTGCATAAAGCTCACTTCGTGGATAGTATGAAGAAGACGCGACTCCTAGTTGTTCCTCCACATAAAGCGTATATAGGTTTGGCATCGTTTCGGTAAGGCTTGTATAATTCATCGGAGCAATGATGTTCACCTTGCCAATCTTATGCGAAAGCTCCCAGAGATATTCACCCGTGATTTTAGTAGCGGTGCATAAATACTCCATCTCATTATTCGCTAATTCAATGTAAGTCTTCACATAGTGCGTAGGGTTTTCCACCGCAATAAATGAAAGTTTATTTTTGACCTGCACCTCATATTTGGTGATACCTGTAAATTTCTGCTGCAAACTGATAATCTGATCGTATTTCTCCAATAACGTATTTAGCGTTGAAGCATTCGACGATAAATCTACTTTTCGATACAACAAGTGAGCTTTCTCTCCCATCAAGTCGATATATTCAGAAGCCGATTTATTTTTATTGAAGGAAGTATCTCCCTTTCTAAACACCCCATTACACACCCCACCTGAGATATGTATCGACACCGATTCGCCCGCAGCATCAACCGTATGATAGTCCACATATAAATGCCCCGCAAAGTTCATCGTAAACGAGATGATACCGTCAGCCACTTGATACGTGCTGTATTCCGCAGGAGCAGCAGGATTAATCAATCGAATATATACATTCTTAGATTCGATATTCTCAGCCAGCACTACGATTTTCTCGCCACTCTTCACATAAATACCTGTGGCATTGCTGAGCAATCCATACTGACCTGCTTTCATCGAATAGATATCTTGGCTTATGCTATTGCAAGGTTCATAGGAACGCACCCGATCCATTTCATAAGTATTATAATACAAGTGATAGGCAATCTCGCGATAGTATTCATCTTCCATCGCCAAAATCTGCTCAATAGTAACACCTTCCTGAAGCGCAGCACAACTAGCTCCTGTGAAGATGGCATCATAAAGAGCCTCGGTAGAGTAGAATGCAATTTCAGCACAAGCCGCCGAAACGATTCTATCTTCAGCAGTAGTTGATAAACTATCTTTTGGCAGAGGAGACCCCATGACACTATCTACTTGCAATTTTATCGACACGGGATTTTCCACTTCTAGTTTCACCGTTTGAGTTGCTGTTCCACTAAACTTCACCGTTTTCATGTAAGTATAATCGGCTTCTCCTTTTGATTTGGCAAACACTTGCACTTGTTTGAATGCTTTTAGCTCATCAGCACTATAAGGAGTGTATTGGAAATAACTCAAAGTTGTCGAACTATTCAAGGTATATTCTAAAGTTATCAAACTATCTTGAGGGTTTACCCATTTTGATTGGAAGTAAGACAACACATCGCCATCATAAGATTTTGGGATTCGATTTTCTCCATAAGCACCTGATGAAGTTGCTGAAACAATAGGAATTTCAATATTACCGCCCACTCCATCTAAGCCGGCAGTTTCATAGGTCAATCGCTTATTCGATTGCGTGATGGTCATCAGATTATCCGCCTCATCCACATCGGAATCAAAGGTGATATATCCCACTCGCTGTGAGCTTCCTTTGTTTGGTTTCACCGGAATAAGCAAATGTTTTACACCATCAGCGTCTGTTTCTTCGGTGTAGGAAAACCACGCATCATCGGATTTAATCATTTCATAATCGACATTGCTCACCACAGTAATTCTAAGCGCTGTGGTATCGCAGCCAATGCTGATATCTTTTCTACTAAGCAGAATTGTTGGCGTGCTTCCCAACTGACGCACGGTCATCGTCAATCGTTGCTTGCCACTTGTGAGGTCAAAGGTTGTTTCGCGAGTATCAACTCCCGCATTTTCCTCAATAAAACAAGTAACGAAGTTCGATGTTTCATAATCTTTAATGGCGATTAATTTACACCAGCTTTCAGTCATCGTGGTGTCAATATCGAAAGTAGTGATATTTTCCACCTCAAATGTTTTGGTGATTGCTGGCGATTTCACTTGAATCACTTCTTCTTCTACGGTCAAAATGCCCGTCTTGGCAAAGGCATCTGTGAGCGTCTCGACGCAAGACGATGCAGTCAGCAATAGCAACAAACCAATGACTATGTTCTTTATATGTTTCATGATATCTAGTTTTTCTTATTTTTGATTCTATTCTTTCATTATTGGAAAACCGAAAAAGCTCCAATATTACTTGTGGCGGAAGAATACACAAAGCTTTTCACCTTGCCCTCTCCTTCCAATATCATTTTTGTGCCATCCATCGGCGTTACCCCCGAGAGATTGTGGAAATACAATTTATATCTACCATCCTTATAGGTTCCCACCACTAAGCAGTCAAAATTATAGTCCGCCACATCCTCCAACGTCCATTTGACATGGCGCATATACGTGATTTCCTCTCCTCCATAGTCAAAGCCCAAATCTGCTGATGGCATATCCTTTTGAGCATAATCATAAGAATACACTTTATTATCTTTAGCATAATACATATACTGCTTCGACAAATGCGTGGCATAAAAATCAGCTTTTTTGAAGGTGTTGATATTCTTAAGCGTATCCACCTCAAATAAAGAAACCATATTATGATACATTCCCGCTGCTAAAGGGCGAATGGATACATGATATAAAAACAAGGAGTCAGGTTGGTTGTTTTTTTCAAATAAGAAGAGAGCTACACCATAGCCTTCAGCCATCCCCATAGGAGGCACTTTCTCCCCGGTATCATATTTTCCACAATACTTCAAATTCATATCAATATTATTGATCTTTCTTTCTACTTGTGCCTCATATTCAGGATAAAGCGAATGTCCCACATCGGGCAAAGTGGTCAAAACAGATGAAGTTGGTGCTGCCAAAGCTTTAATTGATTTTGTAGTCTTATCATAAACCAAGGCTCCACCATCACCTCCTTTAAATCCTCCGCACACCATGGGCTCTAGTTCATAGTCCCCCACAACCTCACCTGCGAAACGCGACATGCCACCATCAGCAGCAGATTTATTTTTCAATGCCTGTATTTTTCCTCCATTGTAGATCAAGGTTGTGATAGGCGTACAGCTAGACAAGTGTTCCAATTTTAAGTTTTCTGTTGGTAGCGGATCATAGAGCATCGAGTTCAAATCTCCAAGATAAAGAAAGCTTTTGATATCGAAAATAGCTAATTCCTTTTCACTCATCGGACGAATAGCCCGCACCGATTCCACGGTAACCGAAGAGCCTGTTTCAGTTCTATTCAGCCAGTTCCAATAATCAATGTTCACAGGAGCACCCTCTAATGGATTGCCACAATTCTTGGTAATCAAATTAGGATATTCATCTAATTCTTTTGTGGTGGTGTTGCGCGTAAAACCATCAACATCGGTATTTCCATCTGCCGTTTCTTTCAAGATGTAGAAACCACGCTCCATCTGTGAAACCACCGAAACACGACTTCGAGCGGTCAGCATCAATCCTGTTTCCTTATGAGTAGCACGAAAAAACAACACATTGCTTCCACTGATATTCATCGGATAGGTCAAATCTATTGTTTGTGTAATTGAAGTGAAAATCGTATCGTTAGTAACCCGAAACCATTCACCGGTGAAACTTTCATTTCCCTCTTCGCCATAAGTAATAACAGGATTAATAACTAGTGTATCTTCAAAAAGACGCTTCTCCCCATAATAGGTTTGAATTTCTGAAATCTTAATATCGGGCAGTGTGTCATAGTCATAGTTTCCCAAATCCTTATAACAACTTTGTAGCCCTGGCAACAGTGCTAAGAAAAGCACCACTAGCACTAGCGTTTTTTGTTTATTCTTCATCTGTTTATATTTTTCTCGTTTTATTTTATTCTTGCAAATATATAATTTTAAGCCTCACTATTCACACACCAAGGTTCGAGTTCCATCATAGCTCACCGCCATGATTTTGGTCGAACCACTCGGATAGGGCACCGTGGTCGAACTATTAGTTGAATCCCCTGTGCCAAGCATCGTGATTGCAGTTACTTCATCGCCTGCATAGGTTTCAAACACCACTGCATTTTTCCACACACTGTGCGAAATCACCTTTTCTGTTGTTCCAGTAACACCAGTATTGAAAGTTCCCGACACCTGAGCTCGGTTTTTATACGCTTCATAATTGTGCAAGCTGATATATTGCAGCACGCCTTCGGGCTTAGGATATTGACTAATATGCTCCAATGCTTCATCAATCATCGTTTGCGTGATTGTTTTCGTCCGATTGACCCCCTGCTCGTCATAATACTTCTTATTTACGACTTTCAGCATGCCATTTTTCAAGAAGAAATCACTCAAATCTTGCTCCGCAGCATCACAGACATGCTTCACAAAATCTACTTGGCACTGTCCATCACTTATTGGTGCTGTAGTATTCCGAATAGCCTCAAAAATATCGGCATAGATATAGGGTTTATTCCAAGAATTACCTTCCCCAGCTATATGGTAATACACCATCAACTGCCAAAGCGGAATCAAAGAAATAGTGCCATTACCTTGCCATAGCCCATCCGAATTTGCGCCATAGGCATCCACAGTCGTTTGCTGCAAGCCATATTCATGCCCTGCCAATATACCTGTGGTGAAATAGCCATTATAGGAACTTGCACCAATGGCACTAGAAACACCATTCACACAATACAACGACCAGCGAGGGTGAATATTGTTGCTCACCTCACGCATGCCGACCCACATAAACTGAGGCGACACCTGATTGACATGCCCAAATTCATGCGAAAGCATACTCAAACGTTCAAGCACTCGATCGGGATTGGTGAACACATTTTTAATCATCGTAGCCCCATAACATGTGCCATAGGAATCGGCAAAAGCGGCTGCGGAATACGCTCCATAGTTGCTCAACGACTCATCGGATGCCATACGACCAAACATATGGTTCTTGGGCACTCGATTGTATTTATGCAGACCTGTCATGGCGTATTGCGCACTGATAATACTATCATAGATTGCCATCAAATCCGCCATACGTTCACGAGCATTGATCCGAAATCCTTCAATAGGAAAAGTAAATTGAATATACTTTCCTTTGACATCGAAAAAATCTCCTGTGGCATTATCTAGTATTCTTGCTCCGTCTTCATTAGTATGCTTCGTGGCATCAAAATAACCATTCAATCCCCCAGAAGCGAAATGCAGTTTGACTTTAGGTGAGCTTTCCCAAGCATCGGTAAAATACCGAACATAGGCATTTCCTTTTTCAGTGACTTTAATCACATTCATACCTTCGCGCAAATCATATTGCTTGTATGGACTAGCCTCTATCACTTCCGTTGAGAAATCTTTCACAATCAATTTCACCATCGTTGGAAAATCTTTCTCTACAAATACTACCGCCTCGTCCCCTGCATTAAAATAAATTCCTGTAGGATTTTCATAGAGGTTGCAAAATATATTCTTCAACTCCGCTTTCACACTTTTGTGGGGACGATAAGGTTCATATTCCTGCACCCGAAATTCCGAATCATATTCACCAGCCAGCATATAGGCTGCCATATTTTGCAAGAAAGGATTCTCAATCTTCGAAAGATCGGATGTGGAGAACCCAGAGACCAACTCCGAGAATGTTTCATCGGTGAAATATACTTGATCATTTGCCAAAGAGCTGATACCCCTTGCCTCATAAAATTCCACTTCAGCCAAAGAAACTTGATATTTCCCTGTGTTTTCAAATGGATAGAAAGTATCCGTAACTTCTATTTTGAGTGCCGTGGGATTAAGGACTGGCGCATCAAAAGCAACTTTACAAGGAGCATATGACAAGGCATTTTCTAACTCTGACACCTGCGTCCATTCCGAACTGCTCGCAGTCTTCACCCAAACAGTTGCATGCTTAATTACTCCTGATAAATTGGTTCTAAAATACAACATCAAATAGTTGACAATAGTCGAACTAGAACTATCCAATGCATATTCAAAAGACACTGTTTCTCGCGCTGTCAGCAGACCATCATCAGGAGTAGCCAAATAGGTTGTCGAAGTATTGCCATCATAGGTTTTTTCAATTCCATTTCCACTTGCAAATAAATCAGATGGACTCAAAGTACCCGACAAGATTATATTTTCCAGCTTACGATCGCTTTGCTCAAAAGAATCAACCGATTCTGGACTGTAAGTATCACCAGCTAACAACTGCTGCATCACCGTTATGGTGTCGCTTAGTTCACCTTCCGTTTGACTAAAAATCAACTGTCCGGATCTGAGTTCTGTTTCAGCTGGTAAAATATTCAATTGAATATTAAAACTATACTTTACTGGATCAATCGTTACCGACTTTGTTTCTACTGCCTGAGTCATCCACGACACCTTACTTGTTACCGACAAATCCACATTGGAATAGATATCTATTGCCAAAGTTTTCGCTTTGAAATCACTAACTATCGTATCGCTTTCAACAATCATGCTTGGTTCAATACCAAACTGAGAGATAGCAATACTTTCAGTTGTTCCCCCCGAAGATACTTTCACAACAGCCTCACGCAGATTAAGAGCCAAGTTGTCTTCCAAAGAAATTGTGATTCGCTTTGTTGAAGAATTATATTCCGCCACGCACCAATCCTGAGTGCTCGACACTTCTATTTCCTCAGCTTCGGTTTTTACTTTCACCACCTTAGGTTCGGCAGATACCGCAAAAACCAAGCTGCTATCCGAAAGTTCGATAGCGACTACAGGAGCATCACCTCCCGACACGCTATCTGAGGTGCACGACACAGACACAAACATAACTGCCAGTGCAAACAAGAGCACTGAGAAAATACGCTGTCCCCTAAGCTTAGCCATTCTATTTAAAACTTCAAATTTCATATGTTTTTATATTTCCATAAGTTTTGTTTTTCTCAATTCAAACAAACATATACGGCTTAAGGAAATTCAACAGGACCAAACCTAAAGTTCGCATCCTCCATCAATTCGGTTTCTCCACGTGCAATACGTTCTTGGTTTAATTCGTATAAGGCTTTAGAACAAATATTTTTATAGCCCAAACGCTCTTCTCTTGTCAAGCCTTCCAAGAAATCATTATCCCATTTCTCTCCTGTTACTTGAATCATCAGACGGTGTTTTACTGGACCATAATAACCGAAGATCGTCGATAACTTCCAACCATCAGCAATTGAACCCGGACCATCCTCCGACCACCAAGTTGGGTAAGTAACATTATCAGAAATCATCACCACTTGTTGTCTTGTACTGTAATTCCCCACCTTGAAATCATCTGATTCTTCAAACTCCACATTCAACAGTTTATCAACCTTTTTCAACGAGTTGTCGCGCAAGACTATAATTGGCACTTTAAAATTCACGTCATTATTCTCCACATAACACATCTCTTGAAAATCTGGGTCGTCAAACGACACATAGTGCACACCTGAAACCGCTTGATCAGGAGTTTCAATAATTGTTTCATTCAAAATTGAACCATCAATGTCATACTCTATTTCTTCGGTGTAGTGCATTGATTGCTTCAACTTGTAGTAGCGTTTCCCCTCTGTTATTTCTCCTGACACGTGCGCATCCACCCAAAAGGTATCACGCTTCACATCATCGGCAACATAGGCAAAAGAATAGAATTCATCTACAGTTGTGTTTGCAACCTCGGCTGCATCATCTGGTGTAAATTGCACATAATTTTCACCAAGATACTTGTGCACTTCCGACAACTGACAAGCTCCTAGCGCAAGGAGTAATGTCATGATATAAATATATTTCTTCATTTTTTCGTTTTTAATTTTCCAATGCTTCAATTAGCTCAAAATATATTCTCGAGTTGGAAGAGGCAATTCATAACTACCTTTATTACATGCTCGAGATGCATTTGGCATATTGGTAATAAATTGACGTTTGTAGAAAAAGAATAGCTGTCCTTCGCCATAAAACTCACGACGATATTCTTTCTTCAAACATTCCAGCAATTCAGCATCCGAGGTAAATTCCGTTGCAGAAATACCGCGCGACATACAGAACTCATAATACACTTCATAGGCTTTTTCTAATGAAGAACACTCCATTTGAATGAGATACATCTCAGCTAATCGCAATAAAGGCGTATTTACACTATATGTACCCGTAGATCCCTTTTTATAAAACTTACTCAATTTCATCAGATAACCTAATCCTTCTTCAGATACGGTGCCAACATGCTCTGTCCACTGCGAATAACGCAAGTCTGCTTGAGAACCATCAAACACGTCATTATGAATATATTCATTGTAAATCTGACAAGATGTCGAACTCACAGAAACAGTAATCTGTACATCCGCAACTACTAATCCTATGATATTTTCACACTCAAAGAAAGTAAAGTTCTTAGAAGTTTGATTATTATGCGTTGCTAAGCAATAGTCATAATCACTTACTGTAGTTGTGGCACGACCAATAACTGTTTTAGCACATCTATTGGCTGAATCTTTATCACCCATCCACATATAATAACGTGCTTGCAATGCTTTAATTGCATAATAGTTAAATCGACTTCTAACCAGCTGAATGTCTTTCATCGTATCTTTGTTTAAGCAAACCTCAGCTTCATCTAAATCCGCCTTTAGCATACTCATAAATTGAGCATAGGTGAGATACTCTTTATATTCGATAGAAGTCTCAGTAGGGTAAGGCAAATAAGTTGTTGATTCATTTACATCAGTAGGAACTGGACCCCACATACGAATCAAATCAAAATTGATATAGGCTCGTATTGCTAAGGCTTGACCCAAATAACTATTCTTTAGCTTATCAGTCAAAATTCCATCTTCTTGACGCAACTCTTCAATCAAAAGATTGACATTTGCCAACGTTTTATAAAGGGCTTCAAATGGTATTTTCAATTGCCCATCCGCATTATCATTATCGTAATCATGATCCGTCATTTTATAATCACCCGAAGTAGTTGAAGTAACATGCCACTGGCAAGCTAAATATTCCAAGGTTCCCATCATCATGGGACCACTAGGCTTGTAAGCAAGCGTCATCAGATAATACGCCCCATTAAGTGCATCTTCAAACCCCGTAGCCGTCTCAAACATCTCATCTTTAGCGATCATCGTGTTTGGCTGCACTGTCAGCCACTCATTGCAAGATGTTAGCAGCAAGGATAAGGTAGCTATTATAAATATTCCTTTTTTCATCTTTGTTCTCTTTAAAATTCATTAAGCTTAGAATGTCATCGACAAGCTTAATCTTGGTTTGATTGAATAAGGGTAGGTTGTTCCACGCTCTCTCTTGATACTTGTGATGTAGAAAATATCATTGATTGAAGCTGTCAGGTTGAATGTCTTCACCGCAGGAATTTTCTTCACTAACTTAGGAGGGAGACGATAGTTGACATTGAGCGCACTAAAAGCAAACGAGTTATCATCTTGCACAAAGCGGCTTGTTTGTCGGCTCTTGTAATCTTCTTGAATACTCACAAAAGACACATTATCTCCTGGTTGTTTCCAACGCAATTCATACACCCTTTTATCCACGTTCTCGGTGAAATCAGCACCTTCCACACGACTCATCAGCGTTCTGTTGTATTGCTGTGCTCCATAGCGCACGGTGAAGTTGGCTGTAACCCTTAGGTTTTTATAGGATACCGAAGTTGAGAAGTTACTTCTAATCTTAGGCTGAGTTACCCCATAATTACGACGGACTGCATCGCTCCAATTGTAGGTAGGATTTCCATTCACATCCATGTAAATCTCCTTACCTGTGGCAGGGTCGATACCCAAAGAAGGCACCACATACAACGCATCCATAGATTCGCCTTCACGATACAAGTAGTTAGGATCTTCCCGACCATATGCTTCAGCTTGGGCACTCATTTCTTTCATTTCCTCAGAAAGTCTCAACAGAATATTTCGGTTGTTTGCCACACTAGCACGCACCGACCATCTGAGTTTTTGAGCACGATTATTCAAAATAGTATAGGACACGGAGAAATCATATCCCTCATTCAACACATCTCCCTTGTTACCTGTATAGGTAGTATATCCATTAGTAAGAGGCAACTGCACGGTAGCTGTAAGCCCTTCAGTGATTTTGCGATAAACGTTTACCCCCATAGAGATTTTTCCATTCAAGAAAGCAATATCCGCCCCTAGGTTGTGCGAATAGTCCATCTGCCAACTTAGGTTTTCATTAGGAAGCCCCTGCAGAATAGCACCCAGCTCACCATTGTATTTATAGGAGGGGTCATAATTATAAACCGCCATCGCTTGATAGGGCGAACTAAACTGCAACATACCTGTAACCCCATAGTTGTATCGGATTCTCAAGTTAGTGATAAAATCAATGTTGTCTGCAAAGAAATTCATTCGGCTAACTGTCCAACCTACACCAATCGAATAGAAAGGTCGGAAACGACTAGCAGTACCAAAAGAGGAAGCTCCATCCACACGATACGAACCACTCATATAGACAATATTATCGTAGTTGTAGTTAAAGTCTGAAGTCAAACCAACAGTACGCCCTTTTGATTCACCACCCGAAGGCGAATCTGTGGCATATTGAGACCCCATACTTAGGAAATTCAAGCGCTCATGGGTGAAACCTTGCACTTCAAAGGAATAATTATAGGAATTACTTTCGCGGAAGTTGACATCTAAACCAACTGTGAGACGATGTTTTTCTATCACCTTGGCATAGCTATTAGTCAAAGCAATGTCCCACGATGTGGTGCGTCCCGTTCCGAATTTGTACGATCCTTTTTTGTTTACATCGTCCGTATTATCAAAATCAGGGTGTTGCGCAGGCTTGAAAAAGTTTGACTCTTTCACATTGGTAGAAATCCCCCCTCTGAGCATAAATTGATAGCTCTCACTAGGCTTCCAACGCAAGGAAGTAGTGTAGCGAATGTTATTATAGCCCGTTTCATCGAATCCTGACAACTGAGCAATATAGAGCGGATTGGCAACTGAGCTACTCAAAATCTGATCTGTATATTTACGAATCAAATTACCATCCTCATCGCGCACTCTCCAATAAGGGTTCATCGACACATAGTCGCTGAATTCACCATAAACAGAGTTCGACGATGAGTTAATACCTGTAGAAACAATATTACTCCACTGCACCTGTTTCATTTCATAGGAAATATTGGCGGTTCCGTTGAAGTTGGTGCGACCAGAACCGATCATAACCCCTTTCACTTGGTTCAACGAACCCGACAAACTATAACGGAAAGCCTGATTACCCCCACTAGCCGACAAGCGACAGTTGCTGGCAATACCCACTTGCAATGGTTGCGACATCCAATAGGTATCCACACCTTCTAGTATTGCTTTCAGCTTATCATTATACTCATTTTCTAATTTAACACGAGCATCTAGCGTGGCATCAGAATCAGGAGTATATAAGCCTACTTCCTTTTCCAAGCGCAATTTTTCGCTTGCATTCATCATGTTATAACTGCTCAAATCAGGAATCTCAAAGTTGAAACCACCCGAAGCGGAAATTTTCAACTTTCCTTCTTCTGGCTTCACTGAAGTAAGCACTACTACCCCATTCGCTCCACGAGAACCGTAAAGGGCTGTCGAACTCGCATCTTTCAAGATGGTTACCGAACCAATCTCTTCCTGCTCCAAGTCCATCATCCGCTCTAGGGTGATTTCAAAACCATCGAGGATGAATAGAGGAGTATTCAAGTTGGCACGCTCATTATTTTGCACATCATCCACTGTCATTGGCAAACTCGAAGAACCCCGAATGGTAATCTCAGGCATGCGGTTGGGGTCAGAACCATATTCGTTTTGCTCCGCAATAGCGAAAGCAGGGTCAATATTACCAATTGTTGAAAGGATGTTGGCAGACTTAAATTCCACCAAATCTTCCTTGGAGATAAAAGTTACCGCACCCGTGAAACTTTCTTTGGGTTTATCGAAGACACCTGTTACCACCACATCTTCAATCTGATGCATTTCTGATTGCAATGCCACATTCAACTTGTTGTCGCTACCGACATCTTCAATAGGAATCAACCTTGGCTTGTAGCCCACAAAAGAAAAGCTAATCGCATCAGCTCCAGCAGGCACATTCAGCGTAAACCGACCCTTAGGGTCGGTGATCACCGCCTGCATTTTTTTGTTTTCTTTCTGCGAAATCACATACGCCCCGGGGATTGTTTCTCCGGTTTTGTCATCTCGCACCACCCCAGTAACTGTGCGTGGGGCTCCAGCTGGAGATTGTGGTTGCTGTTTGATCACCACCTGCTTGCCATCGACATCATAGCTAAGCTTGGTGCCCGCCATACACGCCTTCATGATTTGCGAGATGTTGGCATCGGTGAGGTTGATGGGATTGGCAGTAACTCCTTTCACATCATTCGCCAAATACAACACTTTAAAATTAGTGGCTTGCTCCACTTGCTTCAAGGTTTCTTCCAACGAGCCTTTTCCAATGGAAATGGAGTAAGTCTCTGGACGCCCCTGAGCAAATGCATTCGAGTGAATCGGAGCAAGTAAAATCACTCCCAGCATGGCAATTAGAAAGCTTTTTAGTCGCTGACTAGTCGCTGTTTCAAATCGAAATCGTCTCATAAATTGCTAATTATTTTTTTATTTTGTTTCACTATTATGGTGTTATCTCTAAAGGAGAAATCTACGTTGTTTGTCCTCGCAAAATAACTCATTATCTTCTCTATCGGTTCGCTCCGCTGCACTGTTCCCGTAAATACGAGTTCTTTCAAGCCTTCTTCGGCATATGCCACTTCTACATCATACCAGCGTGCTAACTGCTGCATAATCTCACCCAACTTTTCTTGCTGAAAGGAGAAGTTTCCCTCTCGCCAAGCCAAGACTTGACTTTTATCTGCCTGCTCTATTTTAATGCCGCCTTCCGCACAATGCGCCATTTCTCCCGGCTTCAATAGCACCTTATTTTCAAATTCGTCCACCATCTGCACACTTCCCGACACTAAACAAGTCTTCACCTGCCCCTGCGTGTAGGCTTCCACATTAAAGCTTGTGCCCAACACCCGCACTTCTTTGCCCTGCACGCTCACCGTGAACGGACGACCATCTTTTTTAACTTCAAAAAACGCTTCTCCCTCTAAACTTACTTCTCGCGCATCAAGTGCAAATGACACGGGATAGGTCAAGCTTGATTGCGCATTCAACTGAACCGTTGAACCATCATTGAGCACTATCTTATAAGTTGTGCCCGAGGGCACTTCAATGGTGTGATAGATCAACTCTTGCTGAACCTCCTCTTTGGCATGATAGGCAATTGCTCCCGACTCCATCAGCATGGTGTCTTCATTGTTCAACACCATTTGCTCTTTCTCTGGATCGATGCAGACTTGCTCACCTCCGGGGAGGGTCAGCACCACATGCTTGGTTTCTAGTTCAAGCGGAAGAACCGCTTCTACATAGTCCACCGTCGCCTCCTGCCCTCTTTCAGGCATCAACACATAGACAAAAGATATGAACACCGCTGCCACAGCAGCTATTTGCGCCCCAATAGACACCAAGCGCAATCGCTTTTGAGCCCCCTGCTTCCCTAGGCTAGTCCTTTGATTTGCTTTAGCATAAAACCGACAAGCTTTTTCAAAATAGGCTCGATTGTCCGCCGACTCTTCGAGCCACTGCGCCAATTGCGCTTGCTCGTCAGAACTAGCTTCGCCAATCGCTGCCTTTCGGATAATCTCCCAATCTATATGCCTATTTTTCTCTCTCATACTATACATAGAATGTGCAGGATGCAAAATGGACTACAAAGTAAAAGAATTTTTTGCAAGAAAGTAGAAAATAAAGGTTAGTATGGGTATTTTAACTTTTCAGACGCATGCAATGCGTCTCTACAAATAGACGCATGCAATGCGGCTTTACAACTAGACGCATGCAATGCGTCTCTACAACTAGACGCATGCAATGCGTCTCTACAACTAGACGCATGCAATGCGTCTCTACAACTAGACGCATGCAATGCATCTCTACAACTAGACGCATGCAATGCGTCTCTACAACTAGACGCATGCAATGCGTCTCTACAACTAGACGCATGCAATGCGTCTCTACAACTAGACGCATGCAATGCGTCTCTACAACTAGACGCATGCAATGCGTCTCTACAACTAGACGCAT
>JBKECD010000012.1:0-15369 GCA_047974225.1 Mangrovibacterium sp. | reverse complement strand
ATATTGCCACTCCTCCGCTCTATTTGGTGCGCAAGGGCAAGAAACAAGAATATGCGTGGACGGAGCAACAACGCTTGCAACTCATCCACGAGTGGAACGAGGGCAAAGACACTGGTATTCACGTGCAACGATACAAAGGTTTGGGGGAAATGAACGCCGACCAGCTTTGGGAAACCACCATGGACCCCGAGCGTCGCACGCTCCGCCAAGTGGATATCGAAAATGCGGCTGAAGCCGACCGCACATTCAGCATGCTGATGGGCGATGAAGTGCCGCCACGCCGCCAATTTATTGAGGAAAATGCAGTGTATGCAAATATTGATGCGTAAGGCGATTTGCGCTGTAAGCGATAGGCTGTAAGCAAAAAACAAAACTCTGAAAAGTTGAAACTTTTCAGAGTTTTGTTTTTTTGCTATTCCTTTTTTAGTCTTTGAGCAATTTGACATGCGACATATCTCTAATAATGACACCGTCATCAAAGATTTCATAGGCAAATACCCAATCTCTCTCAAATGAGACACACCTATATCCTAATAATCGCCACTTTTTAAACCGACACAATGGATAGTCCCCTAAAGATAAAAACAACACATCCATCCTATCACAGCGTCGTTTTGCTGCCTCTTTCGACATTTTGAGTTGAGTCTTCAAAAACACCTCCAGCTCATCAATCTTATCCTGAACTGTTTGAGATATTACTACCTCACGCATCGCCCTCTGTCCATTGGTCTATACGCCGACGGAGTTCGTCTGTAAACACTCTTGCAGGAACAGCATTACATTCATTGGCAGCCTCTCGAAAGGTTTTCTTTTTCTCTTCAGCAACCATATCAAAAGGCAAAGTCTTGATGCATTCAAGACCCTGCCTCTTGCTGTGATTACTTACTTCAATAATACTCGTTGCCATATTATTAATTCCCTTACATTCAGCGGAGAGAAGGAGATTCGAACTCCTGGTACCTTGCGGTACACACGCGTTCCAGGCGTGCACAATCGGCCACTCTGTCACCTCTCCATTAGTTTTGCAGTGCAAAGAAAAGAACTTTTTTGAGATAATCAAAATCTGATTTCAATCCCCAACGATTAAAATCGTGGGGATTAACGACCAACAATTAAATCCCCCCACAATTAAATCCCACAATTAAATCCCACAATTAAATCCCACAATTAAATCCCACAATTAAATCCCCCACGATTAAAATCGTGGGCTAACAAGGTGTCGTGCCTATGGCACTTGGAAATGGGGTTTAATAAATATTGTTCGTTATTCCCCCACGATTAAAATCGTGGGCTAATAAGGTGTCGTGCCTATGGCACTTGGAAATGTATCTATCTATATTAATATATCTCTGCAATTGTTGTATGATGTCGTTATTATATCTACATTCGCACTTAAAACAATATACTAATGGCAAATACCTACACTCAGATGCTTACCCAATTTGTTTTTGCGGTCAAAGGACGAGAAAATTGGATTACTACAGACGCAAAAGATTCAATAGAGAAATATATTGTAGGCATTGCTCAATCATTAGAGTGCAATGTGCTCGCCATTTATTGCAATCCTGACCATTGCCACATATTGGTTGGCATGACCCCCACAATTTCACCATCAAAGTTCATGCAAAAAATAAAAGGCAATTCATCGAAATGGATTAACGACTGTAATCTTTTAAATGGAGGTTTTGCATGGCAAACAGGATTTGGAGCATTTAATTATTCTCAATCACATAAAGACCGTGTGGTCAAATACATTTTAAACCAAGAAAAACACCATAAAACTGAAAGTTTCCAAACTGAATATATCAAATTCCTAGAGAGTTTTCAAGTTCAATACAACGACCAATATTTATTTGATTATGATTAAACCTCATTTCCAAGTGCCATAGGCACGACACCTTATTAGCCCATGATTTTAATCATGGGGATTAATCATTGAAAAAACCTCATAAATCCTCTCTTATGAAAAACATCTGCACCTTTGCATCTTCTTCCGATGCGCTCAAAGCTTGCTTCGTTGATGAAGCACTGAAACTTTCTCGACTGATTGCTCAACACCAAATGACCTTGGTGAATGGCGGTGCCAATGTGGGACTGATGGAAGCCATGTTGCGTGAAGTGCAATCGCATGGTGCTCGCACTATTGGCATTATTCCTGAAAAGATGGAAAAGGTGAACTTGATTTCATCGCACATCGACGAACTGATTGTGAGCACCGACATGAAGGAGCGCAAAGCCATCATGCGCGAGCGATCGGATGCGTTCATCGCCTTGGCTGGTGGCTTTGGCACGTTGGAAGAGATTCTGGAGGTCATCACGCTCAAGCAACTCGACTATCACAACAAGCCGATTGTGTTCATCAACACCGATGGCTTTTATGATGATTTGTTTCGCCAATTTGAAAAGAGTTATGATGAGAATTTCGCCAAACCGATTTACCGCACACTATATTATATAGCCTCCTCGGCTGCGGAAGCGATGGACTATATTCTGAACTATTCAGCAGAAGCGAGAGAAAGCAAATGGTTTGAAGTGCCGAAAGCCCCCTCCAACTCCCCCGAGGGGGAGAGTTAGACACAAGCTCGTGCGCCCTTATTTTGCATATCAATTTGAAAATATTATTTTTGTGAAAGCTGTGAAAACGCAAGCCATGAGTTGCGCAAAGCCAACTCATAACTCATAACTCATAACTCTATTCATGCACCACGGAGCTCCTTTAATCACCAACGACGCTGTAACACTCGGCATTCTAATTATTCTTCTCGCAGGAATCTTCTACACCAGCAACCTCAAAACAGGCTTCATCGCCAAGTTCTATAAAGTTGTGCCCATGCTGCTGCTGTGCTACTTCTTGCCTAGCTTGCTCACTTCCTTTGGCATTGTTGATGGCGCAAACTCGCAGCTCTACTACATGGCTTCACGCTATCTGCTGCCTGCAAGTTTAGTGTTGCTCACCTTGAGCATCGACCTCAAAGAAGTTTTCAAACTCGGCAGCAAAGCACTCATCATGTTTTTCACCGGAACGGTGGGAATTATCATCGGTGGACCTTTGGCGATACTCATTGCTTCATGGATTAATCCCGACTTAGTGGGGGGCATTGGGCATGATGAAGTGTGGCGCGGACTAGCCACCATTGCTGGCAGCTGGATTGGTGGGGGTGCAAACCAAGCCGCCATGTATGAAATCTTCGAGCCCTCAGATGCGCTATATTCTGTCATGATTACGGTGGATGTGCTGGTGGCAGAAGTGTGGATGGCGGTGCTGCTCATTGGCGTGGGCAAACACAAGCAGATTGATAAGTTCTTTAAGGCTGACGCTAGTTCGGTGGAGCATTTGCGCGACAAGATGCACGAGTTTAGCACGCGCATCGCACGCATTCCTTCAACCACCGACTTGATGGTGATTCTCGCCATCGGACTAGGCGCAACTGGCTTAGCGCACTTCATCTCCGATTGGATTGCGCCATTCATTGCCTCGCATGACAGTTCGGGATTGTTGCAAAAGATGAGCCTCACTTCAGGCTTCTTTTGGCTCATCATCCTTTCCACCACCTTCGGAATCATTCTGTCATTCACCAAACTTCGGAACTATGAAGGTGCTGGCGCATCGAAAGTCGGCACTCTATTTATATATATCCTCGTGGCGACCATCGGCATGAAGATGGACATTACGCAAATCTTCGACCACCTCGGCTTGTTTGCCGTGGGCATCATCTGGATGAGCATTCATGTGCTGCTAATGCTGCTGATGGCATGGCTCATTCGTGCGCCCTTCTTCTTTTTGGCGGTGGGCAGCAAGGCGAATATTGGCGGTGCGGCTAGTGCGCCTGTGGTGGCGGCAGCATTCCACCCTTCACTTGCCCCCGTGGGCGTGTTGCTTGCCGTGCTCGGCTATGTGCTCGGCACTTATGGCGCATGGCTCTGCGGAATATTGATGAAAATGGCTTCGGTGTGAGCGAACTACAAATCTATAAAGCATCGGCAGGGGCTGGGAAGACTTTCCGATTGACGATTGAATACCTCAAAGTGGTGTTGCAATCAGAGTATGCCTATAAGAATATCCTCGGCGTAACCTTCACGAATAAGGCGACTTCTGAAATGAAAGGGCGTGTGCTTTCGGAGCTGCACAAACTTTCGAGGGGCGAACAAACCGCCTATTTGGAAGTTTTGCAGAATGACTCCGAATTAAAACTTTCTGCCGAACAGATTCAACTTCGTGCGCATCGCACACTGCGCTTGTTGCTGCACGACTTCTCGCGCTTTTCCATCAGCACGATCGACAGCTTCTTTCAGCGAGTGATTAAAGCGTTCAATCGGGAGCTGGGCATCAATGGCAACTTTCAAATCGAGCTAGATAGCGACCTTATTTTAGATGAAGCAATCGATCAAGTTTTATCCTCAATTGATGGCAATGCTGAACTTTTCAATTGGATTGTGCAATTCTCGCAAAGCCAAATCGAAGAAGGCAAATCATGGTCGGTCAAAAAAGATATTCGTCAGCTAGCAAGCGAACTCACCAAGGACAATTTCCGTGAAAATGCCGATGAACTATTCAAGCGAACAGCTGCCCAAGATGCTCTGAAAGACTATCTGAAAAGCTTGCAGAGCGAAGTGGCTCGCTACAAAAAACAGGTGAATGAGATTGGAAAAACAGCAATCTCTGCAATGAGCAGCGCAGGAGTGAACCCAACTGATTTCAAAGGTGGCTCAAGAAGTGTCTGCCTCAATTTCCAAAAAATGGCTACTGAATTATTCACCCATCAGACTGCCACCATGCGGAAATGCGCAGAAGATGAAAATGAGTTGTTCACCGCAAAATCTTCCGCCGAAGTAAAAGCATTAGCCCCCACCATCTCTGGTCATTTCAACACCTATATTCAAATTCTTGATGCCAATGCTGAAAAAATAAACTCCATCGGCTTAATCCTTGAAAACATTTTCACCCTCGGCATTCTCACCCATATTCAGGCGAAAGTGCAAGCCATTTCGCACGAAAACAGCATCAGTCTGCTAGCGGAATCGGGCACTTTGCTGCAAAAGATTATCGACAATTCCGACACCCCTTTCATCTATGAACGCACTGGCGTTTATTATAAGCACTTCATGATTGATGAGTTTCAGGACACCTCCGCTTTGCAGTGGAGCAATTTCCGTCCGCTGCTGGGCAACTCGCTAGCGGAAAACAATCTCGGCATGCTGGTGGGCGATGTAAAACAAGCGATTTATCGCTGGCGTGGGGGCGATTGGAATCTGCTAGAAAATCAAGTGAGCGAGGACTTCCGTTTGGAAGGTGTGGATGTACACCAATTGGAACACAACTGGCGAAGCACAGGCGAAGTCATTCGCCACAACAACCGCATCTTTCAGCTAGCCCCACAAATTCTGCAAAATCAATTCAACAACGAGCTGACCAGTGCGAGCATTGCGCCCGAAGAATTTCACAACCAAATTCAAAGCATCTATGCCAACGGAATGCAGTTGATTGGGCAGCAAAAACTCAAAAACGAGGGCTTTGTGCAAATGCGCTTCCTGCCCGAAGCTTTTCGCGATGGGCTGAAAGAGGAGCGTGAAGCGAAGGTGCTTGAAGAACTGACCGAAACCATCAAAAACTTACAAGAGCGTGGGGCGAAGGCTTCCGACATAGCCATCTTAGTGCGGCAAAAATCAGAAGCTGCCACCATTGCCAACCATCTGCTTGAGCAGAAAAAAAGCACCAGCGAACAATCCCCCTATAACTTTTCGGTGCTTTCGAGCGAAAGCCTATTTGTGGCAAACTCCCCTGCGGTGGCATTTCTGATTAGCCTGCTTCGCCTGATTGACAACCCCAAAGACCAACTAACCGCCGCCTATGCTAGTCAGCAATATCACCTGATTAGTGGCACTGCGAGCGAAGATATTTTCGAAAAAAGAACAAGCGAGGAAAACCCTTTCTATGAGTTTCTCGCTAGCGACTTCATGCGAAAAGAACTCGGCTCGCGAAACCTCCAAGAGATGGTATTTAAGCTTGCCGACCGCTTTCAACTCTTCGAATTGAGCGATGAACTTTCCTACATGCAATCGTTCATCGACAGCGTGTCGGAGTTTCAGAAACGCAAGATTTCCGACCTCCGCTCCTTCCTCAACTATTGGGACGACAAGGGCTGCGAGAAAACCATCAGCGCATCAGAATCGCTCGATGCTATTCGCATTCAGACGGTGCACAAGTCGAAAGGACTAGAATATAAATTTGTGCTCATCCCCTTTTGCGACTGGGCAATCATTCCACACCAGCAGCCCATTGTGTGGTGCAAACCATCGGTTGCACCGCTCAACACGCTGAATATTGTGCCCATAAAATATGGCAAAAACATGGCAAATAGTTTCTTCAAAAACGAATATTTCGAAGAGATGCAGCACATGAATATCGAAGCCCTCAACCTGCTTTATGTGGCGTTTACTCGTGCTCGAACTGAACTCTACACCTGGTCGGCATACAACTCCAAACTGCCCGATGCCAACATTAAGAGCGTGGGCGATTTGCTGAAATTCTGCGCTCAACAAGATCAAATGTTCAGTCTGGAGCAACAAGAAGAACTCTGCACTGCGCTCCACAAAGGCTATGACGAAGCCAACGAGCGATATGCAGCCGGACAGCAAGCGAACTTTGCCCCTGCAAAAGAAAAAGCTTCCAGCGAATTGGAAATTAAAAGCTTTGCTTTCTCCGATTTCGATGAATATCTGAAGCTGCGCAAAAACCACGAAAACTTCTTCACCACCGAAAGCAACCGCGAGCAAAGCGTCAATCGTGGGAAGATTATTCATGAGGCATTGGCACAAATCAAAACTCAAAATGAACTCCCCATTGCACTCCAAAGCTTGCAGCGCAAAGGGCTTTTCGCCCCTGAGGAAATGGCTAGCTATGCCGAGCAGCTCACCACCATGATTGCCGACCCCGAGGTGGCGGCGTGGTTTGATGGGAAATATCAAGTGCTCAACGAACGAAGCATCTTGCTAGGCAGTGGGCAAGGCACTCGCCGCCCCGACCGCATCATGACCAAGGGCAACGAAGCAGTGGTGGTGGACTATAAATCAGGTGAACACGAACTGCCAAAATATCACAAGCAAGTGAGCGAATACATGGCTCGCCTGAAAGAATGTGGATTTGACGAAGTGAGCGGATATATCTGGTACACGAAGACAAATAAAAGAGTGAGAGTTGAAGCCCCCTCCATCTCCCCCAAGGGGGAGGGTAAAGACAGTGAATTCATTTGAAAGACTCCCTCTTCCCTTTTTTATTTTCCCTCTCCAAAATAAATGCTTAACTTTGAGCGATGATATAGTATCACATACAAACCTTCTAAAATTATTATCAAACATGAAAAGAGACCAAGTCATTTTCGACCTAATCGAAAGAGAAAGCGAACGCCAATTGAGCGGAATTGAGCTTATCGCATCAGAAAACTTTGTGAGCGACCAAGTGATGGAAGCCATGGGTTCGGTGCTAACCAACAAATATGCCGAAGGCTATCCCGGCAAACGCTACTATGGCGGCTGCCAAGAGGTGGACAAGGTGGAACAACTCGCCATCGACCGACTAAAAGAGCTTTTCGGAGCGGAGTATGCCAACGTGCAACCTCACTCGGGCGCACAAGCCAATGCGGCAGTGTTGAGCGTAATCCTGAAACCCGGTGATACTTTCCTAGGGTTGGATTTGGCACACGGCGGACACCTTTCGCACGGTTCACCGGTGAACTCTTCAGGCATCCTTTATAATCCCATCGCCTATCATGTGAAAGAAGATACTGGCATGGTGGATTACGATGAACTCGAAGCACTCGCTTTGGAGCACAAACCAAAATTGATTATCGGAGGTGCGTCTGCCTATTCGCGCGAGTGGGACTATGCCCGCATTCGTCGTGTGGCTGATAAAATCGGTGCCATGTTTATGGTTGATATGGCGCACCCTGCCGGATTGATTGCCGCAGGATTGCTCGACAACCCCGTGAAATATGCGCATGTAGTAACTTCAACCACCCATAAAACGCTTCGCGGACCTCGTGGCGGTATCATCTTGATGGGCAAAGATTTTGAAAATCCATTCGGATATACCACGCCCAAAGGCGAAACCAAAATGATGTCGGCAGTGCTTGACTTTGCAGTGTTCCCCGGGCAACAAGGCGGACCGCTTGAGCATGTGATTGCTGCCAAAGCCGTGGCTTTTGGCGAAGCACTCGAACCAGCCTACAAAGAATATCAAGTGCAAGTGCAAAAGAATGCCAAAGTAATGGCAGAGGCGTTTGTCGCTCGTGGATATAAAGTGATTTCTGGCGGAACCGACAACCACTCGATGCTCATCGACCTCCGCACCAAATTCCCTGAGCTCACGGGCAAGAAAGCTGAAAATACACTCGTGTTGGCAGACATCACCATCAATAAAAACATGGTGCCGTTCGACAATCGTTCGCCATTCTCCACTTCGGGATTGCGCGTGGGAACAGCCGCCATCACCACTCGTGGATTGAAAGAATCATCCATGCCCTATGTGGTGGAACTCATCGACCGTGTACTTTCAGATGTGGACAATGAAGCGAACATCAACGAAGTGCGTGCCGAAGTAAATAAACTGATGCGCCACCTGCCATTATTTGCGTGGTAGCATCAATTGTAAATCAATAAAAAAACCGCTAACTTTCAGTTAGCGGTTTTTTTATCAACTATCAATTACTTTTCCTCTGCTCTTTTCATAAACAAGGCGACGACTTCCATGAAAGGATACGTTGTGTAGTCCTCACTTAAGTTTCCACAAAACGACACCACCAATCCCAACTCGGGGCTAATCAACAACATCGAAGCCCCTCCTTCTATCTGCCCACGAAGCAAAAGCAACTTACGACCTTGCACATCTTCCATCACTTCAATTCCCATTCCCCAAGGACTATCACCCTTACCCGGTATCACATGATTGCTTAAAAGCTGCTTATAACTCTCCTCTGTCAGCACCTCTTTCTTCAAAAACGCCCTGCCCAGCCTATTCAAGTCATCAGCAGAAGACAACACCCCCAAAGCAGGAGCTACGGCTGAAATATTTCCCTCGGGAGCTAAGCGGATTTGAGCAATCGAATTGCGTGAATATTGCGAAGCACGCTTCTTAATCACATAGCCCGAAAAATCCACATCCGTGTCGGTCAAGCCAAAAGGAATCAACACCTCCTCTTTCAACAAATCCTTATATTTCTTGCCCGACACCTTTTCGAGCAAATCAGTCAATACCAAAGTGCCCAACGCACTTTCGGCAAAATACTCATCAGGAGAAAATAGCAATTCATCTGACTTGTGCGCCGCAAGCACTGCACTCGTAGTCCGATAATTATTGACCGTTGCTTCACGATAAAGCTGCTCCGTCACGTCGGGAAGACCCGCCGAATTAGTCGCCAATTGAAGCGGAGTGAAATTCCAATTCGGATTATCAGCAACATATTCATTGTAGGGTTTATTCATATCAATCACCCCTCGCTCGTGCAAGCGCAACAAGATGAGCGACGAAAACAAGCGCGAAGAAGCCCCAATGCGGAACTTATGCTCGGGCTTCACCAACACCGACAATTCTGTGTTTGAATAGCCTATTCCCTCCGACCACACCACCTTGTCGTCAATCGACGCACAAGCCGAGAAGCCAGTAAAGCTCGACACCACATTGACACGCAACAAGTCGCGCGCCTTTAAAATTTCCTCCTTGTATTCTTTATCTAAAACCACACGAGGATCTCTTTTCGACTTTTTCGAACAAGCACTCAAAGTCAATACTAAACAGAAAGCTCCGAGCGCAATTAATCTTACATTTAAATGTTTCATATCTTTATTCTAGTACAATTAAAACTACCCATTCACCCCCAACTGCGGGTCAAACATTTTTTTGTTTTCAATATGAATGATGCGCGCCGCATGCTGCTCAATGAGCTGATAGTCGTGCGTTGCCATCACCACCGTGATGCCTTGCTCATTGAGCGCCTTAAAAATAAGCATCAGCTCCTTACTCGTTACAGGGTCGAGGTTTCCCGTAGGCTCATCAGCCAAAATAATATCGGGCGTATTGAGAATAGCTCGCGCAATAACCACCCGCTGCTGCTCACCACCCGATAGCTCATGCGGCATGCGCCTTTGCTTGTCGCTCATGTCCACCTGAGCAAGCACTTCCTCAATGCGCCGATTAATTTGCTGCTTATTGCTCCAGCCTGTGGCTCGAAGCACAAATTCAAGGTTTTCATAAACCGTGCGGTCTGACAGCAATCGAAAATCCTGATAAATCACCCCAATATGGCGACGCAAATAAGGCACTTCCTTTTCTTTCATCGACACCAAATTATAGCCTGCCACCTGCACCGCCCCATTTTGAATCTCTAATTCAGCATTAATTAGTTTGAGCAAACTCGACTTTCCACAGCCCACCCGACCAATAATATAGACAAACTCGCCTGCTTGAATCTGAAGATCCACCCGACTTAGTGCCAAATGATCTTGGCGATAGACATCAACGTCTTGAATTGATATGATTGTTTCGTTACTCATCTTTCCTCATTTTAAATCGCCTGACAAAAATAAGCTTTACTTGCTGGAATACAAACTAAATATTTATTTGTTTTCTATCTTTGCTCTCATGACAAGCATTTACGACGAAACTTTCCAACACAAAACCCTCACCAACAATGAGCTGACAGGCAAAACTTTCGAGGGATGCTCCTTCTTCAATTGCTCCTTTGCAGAATGCCGATTGGAATTTGGCGACTTTATCGACTGTGAGTTTATAACCTGTGATTTCTCGAATGTGTTTATAAATGACTATGGGCTGAAAGGTGTGCGCTTCAAAGGCTGCAAACTCATGGGCTTCAACTTCAACCACTGCAAGGATTTTCTCTTTCAGGTGAAGTTCGAAGACTGCCAGCTCGACTATGCCATCTTCACCAGATGCAAGCTCAAGAAAACACAATTTGACCATTGCAGCATCAAGGAAGCCGATTTCAGCGGATGCGACCTCACCGAAGCAAAATTCAAAGACAGCCTACTTTCAGGAAGTTTGTTCGACCGATGCATTTTGGCAAAAGCCGATTTTCAAACCGCTATCGACTTCAGCATCAATCCCGAAAACAACAACATGAAAGGCGCAATATTCAGTGCCGACAACTTGGCTGGATTGGTGCGACACCTCAATATTAGAATAAATTAACGTGCAGATTTGTCGAGTGTGGACGAATATTTCGTTGTTTTTGCAGAATTATCGTCCACACTCGATAAATTTACATCCAACAATTCAGATACTATGAACACCAAAGAAAATAAACTCCAAGCTTTCGGACGATTGCTCGATGTGATGGACACCCTACGTGAAAAATGCCCGTGGGACAGAGAACAGACCTTTGAAAGTCTGCGCACCAACACCATTGAAGAAACCTTTGAATTGTGTGATGCCATTCTCGACAACGACCTCGAAGAAATCAAAAAAGAACTTGGCGATGTGCTGCTCCACATTGTCTTCTATGCCAAAATGGGCGAAGAACAAAACGCCTTTGACGTGGCGGATGTCATTCATGCCCTGTGCGACAAACTGATTTATCGCCACCCACACGTCTATGGCGAAATCAATGCCGACAATGCCACAGCAGTGGTGCAGAATTGGGAGCAACTCAAGCTGAAAGAGAAAGGCCGAAAAGCGAAAAAGACCGTGCTTGAGGGCGTACCTCGCTCGCTGCCTGCCATGGTGAAAGCCACACGTGTGCAAGAAAAAGTGAGTGCCGTGGGCTTCGATTGGGAGGAACGTGAGCAAGTGTGGGACAAGGTGCAAGAGGAAATCGGCGAAGTGCAAGCTGAAATCAACGCCCACGATGCCCACAAGACTGAAGCGGAATTTGGCGACCTCTTCTTTGCGCTCATCAATGCCGCTCGACTTTATGGGGTTGATCCCGAAGCGGCTCTCGAACGCACCAACAAGAAGTTCATCCGCCGATTCAACTACCTCGAAGAAAAAACCATCAAGCAAGGGCAAGACCTCCGCCAAATGTCGCTCGAAGAAATGGATAAATATTGGGAGGAAGCGAAGAAGGAGGAAGCCCCCTCCAACTCCCCCGAGGAGGAGAGCTAGAACTAGAGCCCCTCCCAACCTCCCCGAAGTGGAGGAGCTAAAAACCCAAATATGCAGTAAATAAAATAATTTAACTCAATGCCTTTCCCCCTCCCCAAGGGGAGGTTGGGAGGGGCTTTCCCATCATGATAAACTTTTACCTCATTCGCCACGGCGAAACAGAAGAAAATGCCCACGGCGTTTGTCAAGGACAAACACCCGGCACACTCACCGCTGAAGGATTGGCGCAAGCCGCAAGGGCTGGCGAAGCTCTGCAAACAGTGAAATTTGATACGATATATAGTAGCGACCTCTTGCGCGCCATGCGAAGCACCGAAGCTATTGCGCAATTTCAGCAAAACAAAGCAATCACCCCTTGCCCACTGCTCCGAGAGCGATACCTCGCCGAATGGCAAGGCAAGCCATTCCCAAAAGGTTGGGATTGGGACGACAACAACCTGCCCGAAGGCGCAGAAACTAGCTTCGACCTCATCGCTCGTGCAGAAGAGTTTCTCGACCTGCTCACCACGAACAACCAAAACCAAACCGTGCTCGCCCTCTCACATGGCGGACTGATTCGTGCATTTTGGACGGTGCTCCTCGGCAAATCCCCCGAAAGCTACTACCAATGGAGCACCACCCGAAACACTGGAATCAGCCGTTTTCAAATCATGGATGACGGCACAGTGGAATGCTTATTTCTAGACTCGGTGGAACATCTGGAAGACAAAATTAAGGGGGACGAATAACTTCTCCAAATATCTAGTTTTTCAACCCTGCAATCTCACCCTAAAAATCCTTATTGACAAAAAATGCCAAAATGACCTTTTTTTGTCAATAAGGATTTATTGCTAGAAAAGCAATTACTTGTCAAGTTTAAATACAACTACTTCAAACACTTAAAAAGAATTATTTTTCTCCTTATCATTCTATCCAAAGCCATCAAAAAATCCTTATTGACAAAAAAGGTCGATTTCTTGGTTTTTTGTCAATAAGAAATTACCTTTGACAAAAATAAGAACGATGATTATACGAGAAATATATCTAGCCAAACTTCGGCAGCTCAAAAACCTCAATTTGATTAAGGGGACTTCTAAAAATTAGTTTTAAATTGGGGAGACTGCTAAATACAGCTGTTGTTCATTTTGTTTTCTGAGCGTATCTTTTGCACTAATCTCTGAAACCATAGCTCGCTATGCTTTGGCGAAATTAGCCCAAAATCTATCAATCAAAATGACCTAACAGCTAATTTTTAGAAGTTCCCTTAATTCTTTAAAAACCTGCCACCCGATATATCCCAGAATTTATTGAAAAACGAACTGAGTTTTTCGAGTACCGATTCTCTTTTCTTTGTGCGGTCGCCTGTTGGTGTGAAACGTGAAACTGGCGGTAGCACTTTGCTTAATGCTGTGCCTGTAGATTGGACATAACCGTCACGAAAAGCATTTGTTATAAACTTGTATGTTTCTTCCTTATCCAAATTCTCATCGTTGATAATTTGGTCTAATTCTTCTACTTTCTTTGCATCAACGAACGAGTGCCAATCATCATCCACATTGGTTGAAGGGGTCAATGAATCAATAAATTGTTCGATAAGCTCTTTTTTATTGCGGAGTTCCACACTGGAATCAATGGCTTTGCTAATACTGATAACAATTTCCTTGTCTTTTAAATGCCCTTCGTGGTATTTCTTAATGAGTGCAAGGATATAATCAATGTTGATTTCGACCTGTTTAATCAGCTCCATTTCAAAGACTATATCATCATTTACATTTTCGTTGTCGCCTTTGCTTTTGCCTCTGAAATCGTTGTAAAGATTGATATACATGCTGTGATAATCCTGAACATCTCTTTCCGAAAGTATTTCATTGCCTGAAAATTCATCGAATGTGGAAAGTATGTTTTTCACTTTCAGAATGGCACTGTAAAGTTTGATAAATTCTTTTTGGTTTTGTTCTCCGATAATCTGTTCACCAACAGGGAATTTTTCTTGTAAGCCATCCACTAAATCAGCATAGCCGGGAATGTTTTTATCTCCTTTTTTGTAGCCGTTGTAGTATTCGTTATATGTTTTTAGTAATACTATACCTCCGGCTTCTTTGTCTCCAAATAGGGCAATGCTCTCGTTGGTGGACTTTTCGAGGTTGCGGAAGCAAATAATATTTCCAAAGGTTTTAACCGTATTCAGAATGCGGTTTGTGCGAGAATAGGCTTGTAAAAGCCCGTGTAAACGCAGGTTTTTATCTACCCAAAGGGTATTCAAAGTAGTAGCATCAAAACCAGTAAGGAACATGTTTACCACTATTAATAAGTCAATTTCACGATTTTTTACTCGTTCAGACACATCTTTATAATAGCTCTGGAACTTTTCACTTGAAGTATCAAAGTTCATTTTAAATATCTTGTTGTAGTCCTGTATTGCCGATTCAAGAAAATCCCGTGAGCTTTGGTCTAAAAGGCTGGTATCTTCGAGGTTCTCATCATCAATGATTCCGTTTTCGGGGTCTTCATTCACGCCAAAACTGTAAATGGTTGCGACCTTTAACTGTTTGTTGCTCGGCAACCCCATCATTTGTTTTTGAAACTCGGTGTAATATTTCTTGGCTACTTCGATAGACGAAACGGCAAAAATGGAATTAAAACCAGCCAATCTGCGGTCTTTTAACTGGTAGAAACTATTGCGTTTTGTTTTTTGGTCGAAATGTTCACGGATATACTTTACAATATTGCTTATTCGCTCCGGTGCCGATAATGCTCGTTCACGGTCAATGTTCCATACTTTTTCGTCCTGTATGTTTTCCTGTTCCTTCATGGTGCTGATATAGTCAATACGGAACGGAAGTACATTTTTATCGGTAATGGCATCGACAATGGTATAGGTGTGCAATTTTGCACCGAATGCCTGTTCGGTAGTGCGTAAATCGGCACGGCTGTTACTGCTTGAATTAGCGGCAAAAATTGGCGTGCCTGTAAAGCCGAAGAGGTGATATTTTTTGAATGTTTTTGTAATGGCTGTGTGCATATCGCCAAACTGTGAGCGGTGGCACTCATCGAAAATTATAACGATATGTTGACTAAAAACATGGTGGTTTTTCTGTTTTTTAATCAGTACAGAAAGCTTTTGTATGGTGGTAATGATAATGTTTGCTTTGGGGTCTTCCAATTGCTTTTTCAGAATGGCAGTATTGGAATTGCTGTTTGCAGCCCCTTTCTCAAACTTATCGTATTCTTTCATGGTTTGATAGTCGAGGTCTTTTCTATCCACCACAAACAGCACT
>JBKECD010000015.1:0-12930 GCA_047974225.1 Mangrovibacterium sp. | reverse complement strand
GAAGTCGCTGAGATTGCCAAGTTCGACCCTGAACAACGGGAAGTCTATGAAAACAGTCTGAAGAGTTACCGCGACATCAAGAACTCCGTTGATACTGCCGAGGAGCGAGGACTCAAGAAAGGACTCAAGAAAGGCAGAGCCGAAGGGCGAAAAGAGGGGCTCAAAAAAGGGATGGAGAAAGGAAGAAAAGAAGGAAGAGCAGAAGGAAGAGCAGAAGGCGAAGCGATAGGGGTGGAGAAAGGCGAAGCAATAGGGATGGAGAAAGGCGAAGCAATAGGGATGGAGAAAGCAGCTCGAAATCTATTAAGCGTAGGTGCTTCTATTGAAATGATTCAAATAGCCACGGGTCTTTCAGAGGAAGAGATAAATCAATTGTCGATAGATAATTAGGGATTGCGTGAGGTTGAAATAAACAAAAAAAGCTTTAGCGGTGAAACCACTAAAGCTTTTTATCTGTCGGGATTACTAGATTCGAACTAGCGACCCCACGCCCCCCAGACGTGTACTCTAACCGGACTGAGCTAAATCCCGAACTTGTTTTCTGACGAAAAAGACCTACTTGTGCAGGTCTTAATCTGTCGGGATACCAGGATTCGAACCTGGGACCCCCTGCTCCCAAAGCAGGTGCGCTAACCGGACTGCGCTACATCCCGAAAATAAATTCCTCTAATCAAAAAAGACTTACTTACGTAAATCTTAATCTGTCGGGATACCAGGATTCGAACCTGGGACCCCCTGCTCCCAAAGCAGGTGCGCTAACCGGACTGCGCTACATCCCGAAATCAGAGGTGGTGCGGAGAAAGGGGGATTCGAACCCCCGGTACGGTTGCCCGTACGTCAGTTTAGCAAACTGGTGGTTTCAGCCACTCACCCATTTCTCCAAAACTCATTATGCAACGAATAAATCATTGCCCCTCTGAATGTGGGTGCAAATATATAGCTCCTTTTTCAAATCTACAAACCTTTCTCTTGAAAATATCAAAGTTTTTTTTGAAAAACCTAACAGGTTTTGAAAACCTGTTAGGTTTGTGGTTAGGTTTACGCTTCTTCGCTCCGAAATGAGCAACGAGCAGAGCGAACGATTATTTATAGCTTGACACCGTATTATCGGTAATCTTATAAATATCCGAATGCTTCGGCTTCGGATAATTCGCCGCAGCAATTTCCGCTTTCAAGGCATCAATCTCTGCTTGGGTGATGATGAACGTACCTGTGGTATAATCACTAATAGTAGAATCTATCGCTGTGAGAAATCCCCACTGCTCGAAAAACTCGGTCAAATCGAGATTAGCAATTCGACAACAAGCACGCACAAAGTCAAGCTGATAATATCCCTGACCTGTTGCCAATGACGTGTCTTGATTACGCATATATTCATACAAATCTTTATAAAAATCACTCTTCCCAAGGGCATCCATCAAATAAAGCTTCAACTGCCAAAAAGGAACAAGCTGGTTGAATACATCGCTAGACGCATTATGCGCAATCTTTCCTTCAACAATCTCTTTAATCGCATTTGCATATTTGTCCGCAAGCAAGCGGCTTTCATTTCCCCATGCTGTCTGCACATGCAGCGAGTGAATGTTGTTTGTTACCTCTGTCATACCGAGCCATTTCAATCCGGGGCGTGTTTGGTTGCAGTGCCCCACTTCGTGGGCTGGCCCCCAAGGCGATGTTGAGAACTCTTGGAGGGATGTCATAAAATCCATTGTTCCTTCCGCATAGGCTGTGCGATACGAGGTTGCATACATATAACTATCTGTATATACAACATGGAAATACATGCGATTCTTAAATACCTTATCATACTTATACAATCCCATAAACTCCATTTCTAGGCGCACCAAGTCATCATATTTATTGATGAGAGCTAGCCCGTCAGGGGTATTTTCTCTGAATTTCGCTGTGGGGAAAGTCATGTGCGCAAACTTTCCGAGCACATCGAAATGCTTTGAAACACTCGCAGCGTTAATTAACCGTGTCCAGTCTTCAGTCGTGTGCTTTTGGCTGTCGAAATAACCATTGATAGACCCAGTGGCAAAGTTTATCGTGATGGGGGCTTCGGTGGCAGTAACTGTATAATACATAACATAAACCAAGCCTCCAGAAGTAACATTTATTTTGTTCAAACCATCAGCCACTGGGTAGGTATTTCCACCATAACCATTTGCCAAATCCTGAATTAGTATCGAAACGTTTTCTCCTTGAGGATTATTGGCAAAAAACACTAGTTCTTCACCTGTCGATACATAAATGCCTGTCGGATTATCTCGCATGCTGTAAGGACTGGTTTTATTGACAGATGCCATAACATTAGGGTTTTGAAAAACCTTATATTCCTGAACTCTAAATTCCTTATCATAGTTATCATGCAAAATCTCCAATGCCAAATCCTTAAAGAAATTATTGGAAATTGAATTAATACTCGACTCTGTTATACCTGCTTTTAACTCCGAACAGCTATTGTCGGTAAAGATTGAGAGATAATCGAAATTCTCTGGATTTTTCTGATAAAATTCCATTTCGGCACATGAAACAAACCCCTGAGCATCTCCAGCTCCTGATTTTACTTTCAATTGTATCGCTGTTGGCTTTATCAATGCTGAAGAAAATGAAACTCGTGTTGATGTCGAACTGCCACCAAAATCATAATCGTCATATTTGACAAGAGTCGGATTAGCTTCTGTTGCCACCCAGAGTTCAAATTCTTTTATATGCCCATTGGTTCCATCTTGACGAGGATAATAGACAAAATAGTCAATTGTTGAAATATTGGAAAACTTATACGTCATTGTAATTGGGAAATAATCACTTGCTGAGTTGTCCCATTTTGAATGATAAATTGTAGTATAATCACCATCTATTGACTTATCAATATTAGTTCCTGATTGATACGACGAAGTTTCAGCACTTGACACCAAAACTCTGATGTCATCCTTAATATCATCAGCATAGGAATCCAATCCCAATTGAGAAATCGTGATTGACTTGGAGATGTCGCCTGCTTTAACCGAAACAATTGCAGTACGTTTGCTCGACTGCTGGTTGGTTATAGTTTCGATCGTAAGTAAGCCATCGGCATAATCTGCATTGCACCAAGACACTCCTGATGAGCAGGTGATTTCAGATTGATTTGTAGCAACGCCCACTGTCTGCACAGAACCAATACGACTAAAAGTTAATCGAGATTCTTCTAATTCCAATTTTGGCATTTCGATCGTTTCTTCTGGCTTATCTTTTGAACACGAAATATTGATTACAAAAAGCGTTGCAAAAAGTGCACTAATTAATTTTCTTTTTGTCATACGTATGTTTATTGTTTAAGGTTGATAAATAAAATAGCGATGTCCATGCCCTTAAATTGATTCATTTAGCCCGATATCCATTAGATGCCACGACACCGTCAATACACAGTGTCGCTATTATGGCATCTAACGCATAATTCAGGTTAAAAGTTTAATCACCGACTACAATCCTTTCATGCTAAATTCACTAAACACAAAGTATGAGCCTCCATTCATGTTTTGAGGAACGACAAAGCGAATGTATTTTGATTCCGGCATCACAACAACAGGAGACGTATAAGAAGCTAACGCTCCTGTTGGAAGTTCTTCCTGAGCAATTTTGGACACTTTTTCAAATGTAGTCCCATCTAAACTTGAATAAATCACAATAGTCTTCGGATTACCATTTCCATTTGTAGATCGTCCTATGAAATCAAAGCTAATTGCCGATACCGATTCACTTAGACCAACCTGTATGTAGTGAGAATCAGCGACTGACACACTCCATGCGGAGTGAAAATACGTACCTGTATTACCATCTAACAAGTTAGCCAACGACCCCTCTGTAGGCTCAACTGCATTTGAAGAAAGCATGCTGGCAGTCAAATCAATTGCAACTAAGTCTGAAATATCTGGAGTATATGAGACCCCAAATAAACAAGTACTCATATCCTGATTAATTTCAAATGCATCTTTTGAGCATTCTGTTAACCGAAGAGGGAGGATGTAATTCCCATACCCTATTTTTGTTCGATCAACTTCAATTTCAATATCCACAATTTGATCCGCAGAAGTAAACACAACATTCCCATCTCCACTTAAAGAGTAAGCGTCTGTCGGCAATAAGATGTAATTGACATCGTTTTCTTGATTATATGTATCAATCAAGTCTTCATCTACTTCAACTTCACATTCAAACTCCCATTTATTTTCTGCCGAAATTGTTACGGGAAGCGTCAAAGTAATCCGCTCTTCGCCTTTGTCGCTCAGCATATTTGACGCATAGCCAGACTTTGTGAAATATACAGAAGGTATCTCAACGACTGGACTAATGATGACAACTTGTTTTTCAACATTAACCGAGTCTTCAGAATGCAACTCTAAAGGAAGAACATAATTTCCTGTGCTACTCAAGTCTCCAATGTCATCTGTCTTAAATTGCACGTCAAGAAACTTATATTGCTCCCCACTTCCAAAATCAATTGAAGTTTGAGACATGAATTCATACGTTGCTTCTGGCAATGCTGTGTAAGATGTTCCGTTTTCTAGATTATATGCTTCTATTTGTTCATTTGACAAAACAGATACAGATACAGAACCACTCGAGTTCAAGTTACTCCCTGCCTTATTAATTGTAATCGAATAATCTGCATTTTCTCCTGTTTTGTATAGCGTCAAATCTTGTTCTCCGCTATTGAGAAAATAGAAGATCGTATCAAAATCGCTGAGAAATTCATCTTTATTATCATCACATGAAGTCATTAAAACCAACAACCCCAATAATATTGATATAAACTTATTATTTTTCATAAACCTTATTTTTAAAAATTAAACACCTTATTTACCATCCGTAATTTTGGGTGAGCAACTTGTTTCTGTCCAGTTCTCGTTGCGAGAAAGGATATAGATAATGATTCCCTTTAAATACTCGGGTTTCAAAAACCGTTCTACTCCAATATTCGTCTGGAGTTGTAGATCCGCTTCCTTGCGTTGAAACATTCATGCCATACATCGGACCTCCATCAGTTTCTTCTGCGATTTTCCAAGTGCGCGTATCAAAATAACGATGACATTCAAATGCCAATTCAATACGTCTTTCTTGTCGGCATAACTCGATTAACTCATCTACACTTGCCGAAGGATAAACTTCTGTGATTGGATCTAGCCCTGCTCGATCTCTCAAATCTGCCCAAACCTCCATAGCTTTGGTTTCATAACCCGCAGGTATCGCTGCTCCTCTTTTCTTTCCTTCCAAGACCGCTTCTATAAAATTCAGATATATTTCGCCTAGTCGAATTGTTGGATACGTTAGATTCCCCCATTTGCCATTTGCCGAATTGGCTGTATGATCGTAATATTTATTAACCAAATATCCAGCTTTAGGGTAATCATGGGATTTATTTCCATTCGCTCCATACGCAAAAGAGGTCAATGTTTTACTCGTTCCATGATGCCAATAGCTATCCCCATAAAATACTGACACGTAAAATCTAGGTTCTCGATCTTTATACATATTAGGAGTAGTTACTGTATAAGAAGCAAATCCAGCCCACGATGGGTATGTCCACGAAGCCTTTTCAAATTCATCTTCGCTATACCCAGATTCTTCATCTACAATAGGCTGTCCATCCGCATCATAATCAACTATCGGATATCTACCATTACTCATTGCATAAGCATCTACTTGTTGTTGAGTTGGTCCAACGCCTCCGTAAGCTGTCCCCGAAACGCTTGTCGGAGTAGTGGACACTGCCAAATTGTATTTGGTCATGTATCCAGTTGTCCAAATTAACTCAGAATTCCAAACTTCCTGCATAACTCCATAATAATCTTCATATGGATTATCATTTCCTGCTCGATATAGACTATAAGAGCCTTCTTCGATAACTTTATACGCTGCTTTTGCTGCTTCCACCCATTTATTTGCATCATATGTTTGAGGGAATAAATTAACTCCTGAAAGTTCAGGAAAACCAGCAACTGTTGGGTTTTTCACATCTCTATACAGCGTATTGCCATTAAACAGGTCTCTTGCAGAATACAATTGAAGACGAGAAATAAGCGCTTGACAAGCCCCCTTTGTTGCCAATCCTTTTTCATTGTCATTATGCCAGTAGGATGTCATCGCATCATCAGCAATACAGATTTCTAGTTCGCTGACAACGTAATCTACGCACTCATCCCACGTGTTGCGAGGTCGATAGAGTTCTTCTGTTGTTGCTGTAAAATCTACCAACTCATCTCCTAACAAAAATACAGGACCATAGATCCGCATCATTAAGAAATAATAATATGCACGAGCAAAACGCGTTTGAACTTTCCACATCGCCAAATCATCGGGAGTTACAATAGGGTCGGAGCAGCGATCAACGTTCTGCAGAAAAATATTACATTCTCTGATTCCTTTATACATATTAGCCATTTGATAGTAGGGCACGTCGGAGGCATTCCACGATCCAAAATTAATTTTTCGGAATGCTCTATCAAAAGCGATTGTTGCTTCATCTGAAGCCCCTATCCAAGGGTTTGCATCTCCTGTTCCTGATTTTGCTTCATAAGGTATGAACGACATCGCATTCAGCCAATAAGCCTCAGTGTTTCCTCTAGTCTCCCAGATCTCATCAAATGTAAGTGCTTCGTCTTCTTGCTTGTCAAGAAAATCTTCACAAGAAACAAATGAAAAAGCCACAAACAATGCTAAAATGGCGACTAATTTATTTTTAGATAATATCTTCATGTCTAAGTATTTTTAAAAGTTAGCATTAAGTCCAATAATCATCATTCTCGATGGCGGATAGCCTGAACCATCTCCACTTAGTTGTTCAGGATCCCACAACTTAAAGTTGCTAAAAGTCAGCAGGTTGTTTCCTGAAGCGTAAATGCGTAATGATTTTACAAATGTTTTATTCATAAGACTTTTAGAGAATGTATAGCCCAATTCAAAATTCTTTAAGCGAGTATAATTCCCACTTCGTAGATTCCACGTTGAATTCTGTGAATTGTTTGACGAGCCAGCTGCACCGCCAGTGCTAAGACGAGGATAAATTGCGGCAGTATTTTGTGCGGCAGTATTTGTCGTCATCCATGTTTTTCCATACAAATCTTCATTTATTGCAGATCTTTCCAAATTTCCACTTGAGAAAGGTCGCATTGAACTTCCGCTCAAAAAGAAAGACGTATTTGCTACCCCTTGGAAGAATACGTTTATATCCCAGTTTTTCCATTGTGCAGTAGCTCCAAATCCATATACCATTTCTGGAAGATTAGTATAGCCGACAGCAATCCTGTCATAGCTATCAATTTTCCCATCTCCGTTCACGTCTTGGTATTTAATATCGCCCACTCGATACTCTCCATAAGTTTGCGTTGGGCTATTGGCAATTTCATCTTCACTTTGGAAAAGACCGAGCGCAACCAAACCAAATGGCTGGAATTGGTCATTTCCTGCTCCGAAAGGTTTACCAATTTTATTTTGATATTTATATTCCCAGTCTGGCTGGTCATTATTTAACAACTTGTTTCGACTGTATGTGAAGCTACCTCTTGCCGTAAGAAATACCTCTCCAACCTGTTGTGAATATTCCAGAGTTCCGTCAAATCCCTGATTAAGCGTTTCTCCGATATTAGTGTAGGGGATTGCTGATAGCCCTGCAATAGCAGGCAGTCCATCTCTTTGCAAGAAGATACCAGTCCGTTCTTCTCTAAAGTAATCCGCTTGAATACGCACTTTATTTAACAGCGAAATTTCTAACCCTATGTTTGTTTTTAAAGCCTCTTCCCAAGAAACATTTAAATTTTCCACATCTCCAACCTGAAGTCCACTTCCGCTATTTCCTCCCGCTACTCCATAATTCCATGTGTCGCCATCAGCAACAGTAGTAATTGTTGATTCATAAATCCACCGACGACTCCCGCCAATATCATCGCTTCCGACTTTCCCATATGAAGCTTTTAGCTTTAATAGATTCACCACGTTGGTTAGCGGCTCAAACCATTGTTCGTTAGTAACCATCCATCCGATTGCAATAGCAGGGAAGAAGCCAAAGCGATGTCCTCGAGCAAAGTTTTCAGAACCATTATACCCCATATTTACCTCCGCAAAGTAAGTATCATTGTATGCATATGTTACTCTTCCTGCAACTCCTTGACTTTTGTATGGCAAAGACAAAAATTTATCACTCTGTTGAGTCTTCGAATGCACCTTTTGATTATATAGGAATAGCCCTCCAACTCTATGAGTATTTCCAAAGAGTCTATTGTAGGTTAATGACCCCTCTAAATACGTTGTCATCGTACCATCGGTTGATTTGCTATAACTCAACTCTTGACTTCCTGTTCTAATCGGACTGCCATATACCAAATTTCCATCCTCATCTCTTCCTGTAGCATGATACTGTGTTGGCTCTTTAGATCGAGTTTGAGTTGTTGTATTCCAAGCATCCCAAGAAAATTTGACATTACCTGTCAATCCCTCCAAAGGATGCCAAAGTTTGCCAAAATCTTGAGTCAATCCTAATAAAGATTGAGACGAGTTCCAGAATTGCTCAGCATACCCACTATGCACAAGGATATTCCAAGGGTTATATCCCGAATCTGTCGAAGGAGCTGCAATTGTCCCATCTGAATATTCAACAGGAAAAGCATTGGGCGATGTCAAGAATGTATAACTCCAAATATCACTTGTACTTCTTGCTGGTCTGAAAGATTTCTCGTATATATTTGCAAGATTAAGATTTAACTTTGTGCTATTTGTTAGTTGCAAATCCAAATTCGCTCTAAAATTAAACTTATTATAATTTATTGAAGTCTTGTAATCGTAGATATCACCTGCATCTTTAAATATTGAACTTTCGTTGTAATACGAACCTGCAATATAGAATGAGCTAATATCGCCACCTCCTGATATATTTACATTAACCCGCTGATTTTTGGCGAATTTATTATACATCTCATCAATCCAATTAACATCAGGATATAAATCTGGGTCTTCTCCCGACTTATACTTCGCTATCACTTCATCGCTATAATATGAGCTTCCAACGGCTTCATTATACATCTCCGCCCATTGAGCTGAATTTACAAACTTGGGCATTACAGTCGGAGAAGTCATCCCTGCCTCTCCTCTAACAGAAACTTCTGGTTTTCCTTTTTTTCCTGATTTAGTTGTAATTATAATTACCCCATTAGCACCTCGCATACCATACACCGCAGATGCAGATGCATCTTTCAATATCGAGAATGTAGCAATGTCCTCCGTATCTACTAGGTCTAGGTCTCGTTCAATACCGTCAACAAGCACCAATGGCGTAGATGTTCCTTTGAAAGAAGAAACTCCTCGAATATAAAATTCTGCGGCTCCATTCTTCCCTGGCTCTCCCGATTTTGTCATAGCAATAACTCCAGCGAGTTGTCCCGCTAATGCATTAGACACCGAAGAACCAGGTATTTTCAAATTATCGGCATCTAAGGTTGTTATCGCTCCGATAACACTCTCTCTCTTCTGATTACCATATCCCACAACCACCACGTCTTCCAGCTCCGTGAGGTCTTCTTTTAGGGTGATAGTCAGGCGTGCTTGGTCGGTGATTAACACCTCTTGAGTTTTGTAGCCCACAAAAGACACCACGAGGGCTTGCCCTACTGTTACTTCGATGGTGAATTTACCATCAATGTCGGTGAGCGTGCCTTGCTGCGTGCCTTTCACCACGAGGGTTACCCCGGGGATTGGTTGCCCGCTTGCATCGAGCACGGTGCCCGACATTCTTTTCACTGCCGACTGATTTGTCCACTCTGGCTTTTCCGCCTTTTTAAGCACAATAGCCTTTTCTTTCACCACATACTCCAAGTCTGTTTCCTTAAGACACTGACTAAGCACGGTTTCGATGTTGGCATCTTTGGCATCAATGCTAATCTTTTTCATTCCAGCCACATCGTCAGGACTATAGATGAAGGTAAATTCAGTCTGGCTCTGAATCTCATTCACCACTTCCTTCAGATCGACATTGGAAAGTGTCAGGTTGATTTTTGCCACCTGCGAATACGACACATTGGCCGCCGCATGGATCACGCCCAGCGCTAAGAAGAGCGCCGATAGCTTGGCTATTCTAAATAGCCGAGCACATTTACCTCTCGCTAGAGAGGCTTTTCTTTCGTTTTTATTCATACGAAATACTCTAAAGGTTAATATTAAGTTATTTTAAAGTTCTGTTTTAATCGAGATAATTATTTGCCGTTTACTTTACTCGCCTTACTTATCTTCACCATCTTTCCTTCCATCTCAAAATCTAGCTTTCCGGTGCTTTTCATGATGTCGAGAATAGGATACATATTCTCATATTTATTCAATCCTCCCTCAAAACGAATTTCACGCAGTTGCTCGTCGGCAAATTCATAGTCGAAATCATACCAGCGAACAAGGGTTTTCAAGATGTCTTCTAGCTTTTCATTGGTGAAATAATAAATGCCCAAGCGCCAGCCTACATATTGCTTCACATCGACTTCCTGAATATTCACCTGCTGATTTTCAGGAGTAAAGACCGCTTGCTGATTGGGCTTAAGAATGAATTGTTCAGGAGAATCTCCTAGCTTGAGTTTTACCTTTCCCTCTACTAAAGTGGTGGCAATTTCCTGCTCATCGGCATAGGCTTTGATGTTGAACGAAGTGCCGAGCACCTCCACCGCCATACCATTGACATACACAATAAATGGTCGAGCACTATCTTTCGCCACTTCAAAATAGGCTTCCCCCTCTAAATGCACCTCTCGCTTATTGCCGAGAAATGCCACGGGATAGGTCAAGCGACTGAGCGAGTTCATCTGCACGCGCGAACCATCGGAAAGCACTAGGCTATATTCACCTCCCTGCGGCACAAGGAGCGTATTTTTTACTTCTTTCTTCGAGCGTTTCTGCTGTTGCTCCGAATAGCTCAACTCACCTTGCTGCTTGTTGATAGTTGCCCCCGATTCTTCAATCTGACTAGCTGCACTCTCTTTCAAATCTATGGTTTCCCCACTCGACAAAACCACTACCGCATGCTTACTTGCGGGCATAATCTCTGGCAGCATAGCTATCTCCTCGGTTTGCGGAATGCCTATATAATAGGTATAACTAGCAATGCCTAGGAGCAGTGGCAACACCAAAATAGCGGCATATTTTGCTAAGCGCAACGACCAATGAGTGCGAGTGATTTTAGCCGCAATCTTGCGCCATGCTCGATCAACATCTATACTTTCATAGGCTTTATTGCGAGCGGCAAAGCGAGCTGTGGAAGTGATTTCTTGAAAAAGAGTTTCATTCCTTGGAGAACTATTGCGCCACAAATCTAGGCTTGATGCGTCAGTGGCGTCAAGCTCCCCGCTCATGCTTTTAGCAATGAGTTTTGCGATTTCGATGGTCTGATTAATTCCTTTCATTTCATTCACCTTTTATTCTAAATTTATTGAAAACAGAAAGTGGGTGAATAGGAAGCTTATATTTTTTGAAATTTAACTTTTGTTTTAAAGCGCAGGTCGTTTGGAAGTGGATATTGTATGCTGCACGGATTATTCTTTTTCTGAAGATGAAAAAAGCGTTGTTTTTTTGAAAGAGTATTTGTACATTTGTTGCGCATCATATTGTTAATGCAATATTCAACCTGTAAAATATAAACCAAACAACATGAAAAAACTTCATTACCTAATTATGCTTAGCGTCCTATTGCTAGCGTGCAAAAAAGAAAAGTCCTCATCCCTAAACAATCTAATCGACCCTGTATCTCTAAATTTGCAAATCCAAGAAATGGATATGGATATTTCCGAAGACGGATTTAATTCAAAATCAATAGATGGTCCTGGAGGAGACGCAGTGGCAAGTACTGATTTTTACTTTTATGTCGTAGAAAGCGGCTCGAGCACATTCAGCGACGCCTTGGTCATTGAAAAAGGCGTGGGATCATCACTTTCAGGTCTAACCTACGGACAACAGTATGATGTGTATGCCACTACAGCTGAATATTCTGATTTTAATACATTAAAATCACTCAGCTTCCCCACTCAAGATGCAGCAGGTGAATTATACGAAGGGAAGCTCACCTCTAGCGCCCTTAGCTCTGGAGAAAATACAGCAACAGTAAACGTTGCTTTAAAAACGTTTTACCTGGCTATTGATGGAGAAACAAACAAGTCAGCCCTTAATTCTCTTGAAAATTACCGTGTGATAGTTACGCAAAACGAGAAATCAATTACCTTCACCCGAGAAGGATTCGACAACAATAACTGGCTGCCAATATATGGACTCCCTGGAGATGGAGACATCGAACTGTGTTTATACAACTATAATGTTGTTCCTGCTGAAAAAATTAAAACAAAAGTAATCACATCCCCTCAAGCTGGGAAGAAATACTCCGTCGTTCTTAGCACTAGCGTCGATAGTGCTATCGAAACTGAAGTAGAGACAGGTTGGGATGAAGATGTTACAACAATAGATTTTTAAGGTCAGGGATATTTTCCATAGGTTAGCACGATATTAGCCGCAGGTGAAACCTACGGGAAAAACAGCATGTTTGACAAGAACCCCTATCGGGGTTGTTGATGTATTTGAATTTCCGCAGGTTTCACCTGTGGAAAATATTGTTCAACCCCTTAAGGGGGTTGGTAAAACATTCTACTCGCAACAAACCATCACCACATTATCACATCCCTTCCTCCTTAGGAGCTGGAGCTCCTAAGCTCCCAGTCTTACAATGAATAGAGGATACGCAGCCAATAAACAGCACCGCAATAAACACAAAAAAGCCCCTGCTAATATTTCTATCAACAAGGGCTTCACTAAATGGGCGACTACCTACTCTCCCACATTTCTGCAGGACCATCGGCGCTAACGGGCTTAACTTCTCTGTTCGGAATGGGAAGAGGTGGAACCCCGCCGCTATAATCACCTAATGCTTTT